>JAJQFO010000049.1 GCA_021201095.1 Lachnospiraceae bacterium | reverse complement strand
CACTTGTTTCATTCATGTTGGTGCCGCGCAAGGCGGGGCATGGGGATTTGGTTTAAAACTTATTTCAGAAATGCGTTTCGCACAGTTGGCAAAGAGCAGGTCGTAATTCAAATGATTAAAAGGGAGAATAGTTTAGTGGACGTTAAAAAGAGAATTCTGTTTGTGGTAGAAGCTATGGGCGGCGGTGTGTTCACATACATAGTTGATCTTGCAAACGGACTGGCTGAAAAGTATGACATGTATATAGCTTATGCCATCCGGCCACAGACTCCTTCGGATTATAGAGATTATTTCGATAAGAGGATACATCTGATTGAAGTGAAAAATTTCACCCGGTCGGTGGAATCCTCAAAGGATATAAAAGCATTTTTTGAAATAAGAAGCATAGCAGATGAAGTCAAGCCGGACATCATCCATCTGCATTCTTCAAAAGCCGGGGCTTTAGGACGCTGGGCTTTTAACGGAAAGAAAACTCCATTGTTTTACACACCGCATGGCTACAGCTTTCTGATGAAGAACCACAGTGCAGTGAAGCGGTTTACATATAAGATGGTTGAGACTGTGAGTGGATTGCGGTCCTGCATGACTATCAGCTGCAGCGAAGGTGAGCATCAGGAAACTTTGAAACTTACAAAGCATGCTACTTATGTTGATAACGGCATCAATATGGAGCAGCTGGACAGCCTGCTTGCTTCCATAAAAGAAGAGGAGCATCCGTTTACAGTGTTCACGCTGGGGCGCATCTGCTACCAGAAGAACCCAATGCTTTTCAATGATATAGCCAAGGCTCTGCCGGAGGTTCACTTCCTCTGGATCGGAGATGGCGAGTTAAGGGAGGAGCTGACTTCACCAAACATAGAAATCACAGGATGGCTGGATAGAAAAGAAGCTCTGTCCAGGTCAGTGTCGGCAGATGTATTCCTGTTGACTTCTATGTGGGAGGGACTTCCCATCTCATTGTTGGAAGCTATGTATATGAAGAAACCCTGTGTGGTCAACGATGTTATTGGAAATCATGATGTCATCCATAACGGGGTGAATGGTTATGTGTGTGAGGTAGTGTCTGAGTTTGCCCACAGTATTGAGAATGTTCAGAACGGAAAGAGTGCTGGGCTGGCAGAAAACGCATATGAGGATATTTTGAATAAATACAACACAGCCGTTATGGCTGAGAAGTACTCGGCTATATATGAAGAAGCCATCATGAGATAAAATGTATGGATAAGAGATAAGTTATGAAAAAGATTGCAATTGTATCCTGTTATTTCCAACATAATTATGGAAGTATGCTCCAAGCGTATGCCACTCAGATGGCATTAGATAAGCTTGGATACGAAAATGAAACTATAGATATATCCGGCTTTAACGGGGAGATAAAGAAAGCAAAGATGCTTTATTTTGCTAAGGCATCACTGACCTCTGACATTCTGCTCTCAAAACTGGGAATGGCAAAGACTGTTTTGATGAGAAAGATTTCAAAAAATGAACTCGCATTAAATTCTCATATTAGAACTGAGAAGTTCGGTGCTTTCAGTAAGAAATACTTTAGGCTCCCCCGTGTATAACTCGAAAGCAGAACTGGGTAGCAAGTGCGAAGAGAATTATTCTGCTGTATTGGTTGGGAGCGATCAGCTGTGGTTGCCAGGAAATATTGCTGCAGATTACTACACATTGAATTTTGTACCTGAATCGGTCAATACAATAGCATATGCAACGAGCTTTGGTCAGAGTAGCTTACCAAAAGATTCCGCGGAAAAGGCAAAAGTTTTTCTGCGCAAAATCAAACACATAGGTGTGCGAGAGGAATCCGGACAAAAACTTGTAAAAGAGCTGGTTGATAGAGATGTGCCAGTGGTGTGTGATCCGACTTTACTGTTTACAGGTGATGAATGGATGTCCATCCAGCGGGAAGAACCGATTGTAAAGGAAAAATACATCTTCTGTTATTTCCTGGGGAATAACCCACCACACAGAGAGTTTGCTAAACGGTTGAAAGAGAAAACTGGCTGTAAGATAGTTGCTCTTACACACTTGGATGAGTTTGTAAAAAGCGATGAAGGTTATTCTGATGAAAACCCATACGACATAGACCCAGCCGATTTCTTGAATTTAATCAGAAACGCAGAGTATGTTTGTACAGATTCGTTCCATTGTTCTGTTTTTTCAATATTATATAGGAGACCGTTCTTTACTTTTAGACGATATGCAAGGAAGACAAAATCATCTACCAACAGTAGATTGGATACATTGTTTAACCTTGTTGGCATCAGCGGCAGGATTATGAATGGTGATGAGAATATTGAAATGTGCCTAAGCTTGACAATAGATTTCAATGCTGTACATAAGCGGTTGGAGAGTGTACGGACAGATTCTTATGGCTACTTGGTTAAGGCTTTAAATGATGATTAAATCTGAAGGAGGCGTAGCAGAATGATAAACATAACAGAAAAGCAGAATTGTTGCGGTTGTGCTGCCTGCGCCGGAGCATGTCCGAAAAACTGCATAGAAATGAAAGATGACACAGAGAGCTTCTTTTATCCGTCTGTGGACAAGGATAAATGCATAGACTGCGGATCTTGCGAGAGAGTATGTCCTATTCTCAATTACGAGAATAAAGAACCGTATGAGCAGAAGGGATATATTGTTCAGCATAAAAATCCGACTGTTTTACGCGAGAGCACAGCAGGAGGAGCATTCACAGCAATTGCAAAATATACGTTAAATAAAGGTGGAGTTGTCTTTGGCGTTGAACTTACAGACGACTTAATCGCCCATCATGTTTATGTAGAAGACGAGTCCGAGTTATCCAGATTCCGCAACAGCAAGTATGTACAAAGTTGCGTGGGGGGGGTACTCGAACAGGTTAAATCCTTCTTGAAACAGGGAAGATACGTTTGCTTTAGCGGAACGCCTTGTCAGATAGAAGGACTAAGGAATTACCTTGGTAAAGATTATGACAATCTTATTTTGGTTGATGTGGTCTGCAGAGCAGTGCCCTCACCACTGATATTCCAAAAGTATGTAGAGTACCAGGAACAGAAGATGTCAGCCGAGGTTGAAAATGTGCGTTTCCGCGACAAGCATTACGGATATAAGTATTCAACGATGAATGTCATCACTGACAGAAATCAGGGAAACT
>JAJQFO010000107.1 GCA_021201095.1 Lachnospiraceae bacterium | reverse complement strand
GAAGCATGGAACGGTTCCCAAAACAGCTCTTGAAGAGCTGAACCGGGAAGGCTGGGAGACGGTTTACAAGGACGTCGGCAAGGTTCTTGCAGATAACGAGGCTCGTAAAATGAGAGCGAGTGCCGGGAATGCCGAAGAAAATGCCTCACCTTCGGCTGACCCAGGGCGCCGGAGTATCTGCTACCGCATGCAGAAGACGGTACGGAAGACCAGCATGATCGCCATCCCTCATTTCACGCTGCTGGGACCTCCTGGCACAGGAAAAACGACTATCGCGAATCTGATCGGCCGGGTTCTGAACGAGGCCGGCATTTTAAGAAAGGGCCATACCGTTTCTGTCAAAGGATCCGAAATGATCTCTGATCATGTGGGAGGCACAGCACATCTGGTTGCGGATAAAATCGAACAGGCCAGAGACGGAGTCCTGTTTATTGATGAAGCCTACGGAATGGTGAATTCAGATCAGAGAGGAGGCAGAGACTTTGCACAGGCTGCCGTGGATACGCTGGTCGGCTATTCCGGAGTCGAGCAGCAGGAGGATTTCCCGTTCTGTCTGATCCTGGGCGGATATGGCAGACAGCTGGAGCCCGTATTTGATATGAATCCGGGTCTGCGCAGCCGCATGACCTATCAGCTGGAGTTAAATCCCTACACAGCGGATCATTTAAGCAGAATCTACCTGAAGCATATCGAGGACGAGGGCTTTACACTGGACGAGGAGCTTCGCCCGGCTTTGAATGGATTTTTTGAATCACTGATTCAGTCCGAACCGGCGGAGGATTTCGCAAATGCACGTGTGGCTGTCCAGACGATCGGGGATGAGCTCACTATCCGCAACTGCAACGTCAGGAGAGATACCTGCATCCGTAAAGAGGATTTTGGAAGTCAGGCGCGTCTGTTCCGTATGAAAGAAGACGGGGCAGAAAAAGAAGCGGAAAGAATCAAACGGGAGGTTGAGGAAATCCTTTCCTGCCGTGTGGGCAATGAAGATCTGAAAAAAGTGATTCGCAGACTGGTTAATCATGTAGTTTACAACCTGAACAATCCAGACCGAAGGAAAATTGTTCAGCCAGGCTATTACTTTTTCGTCGGAGATCCGGGTACCGGAAAAACCACGTCAGCGGAAATGTTTGCAAAATGTCTCTATGCGCTCGGCCTGACCAAAGACTGTAAAGTGATTGTACGTAGTGCTCAGGAACTGGTTGCCGGCTATGAAGGACAGACTGCCGCGAATACAGTCAAAATCCTGAAGGAGTCCCGCCGGCGTGTGCTTCTGCTTGATGAGGCATATGCCCTGCGCTCGAAAGGACATGGTTTTCAGGATGAAGCCATGACTGAAATCACAAATTTTCTTGATCTGGATGAAAACAAACATTTCTGCTGCATTATCTTCGCTGGCTATCAGCGGGATATGGACGCGCTTACCCGTCCCGGAACCGGAAATCCAGGGCTTCTAGGCCGCCTGCAGAAGGTTATTAAGTTTAGTGATTATTCAGCCAGTGAATGCGTGGAAATTCTCGTTTCCATGGCAGAGCATGGAGCCCCGCCTTATTCTGTACCCGATGAGGTGCGCAGCTACTATGAGAAGATTTTTGAGGTGGCCAGAAATGATGAAGAATTTAGCAATGGACGTACCGTCAGGGCCGTATATGAAGCGATGATTGATAATGCAATTGAGCGTATCAACAACAATCACTATGCCAATGACGATCCTCTGCGGGTGTCATTTACCATGGATGATGTGCTGAGCGAGGCGGAGGTACGCCTGCTGAGCACTGCTGTGGCCGACAGGTAAAGACGCTTGCCGACTGCCTTCAAATGCATTCTGCATTCCTGATTGGTGTTCCTTTTGCTCTTATGCTTGAAACGCTGGAAAAAAAATGTTATGATATCGCGTGGATAAAAAGTGCTGAACAAAAGCGAGTCAATTCCATTATTTTATACAGATATAGAAACGAGAGGAAGTCTTCATGACTGAAGAAAAAATACGGGAGCTGATGCCCCAGCTGACGCCGATGATGCAGCAGTACCTGCAGACGAAGCTGCAGTACCTGGACTGCATCCTTTTTTACCGCCTGGGTGATTTTTACGAGATGTTTTTTGATGATGCGCAGATCGCCTCGAAGGAGCTGGAGCTGACGCTGACAGGGAAAGACTGCGGGATGGCAGAGCGTGCGCCGATGTGCGGGGTACCCTATCATGCAGTGGACGGTTATCTGAACCGTCTGGTTTCCAGAGGCTACAAGGTCGCGATCGGAGAGCAGATGGAGGACCCGAAGCTGGCCAAGGGACTGGTGAAACGGGAGGTCATCCGTGTCGTCACACCCGGGACAAACCTGGACGCGCAGGCGCTTGATGAGACGCGCAATAATTATCTGATGTGCGTAGTATATTTATCAGACCGTTATGGCGTGTCGGTCACCGACATCACAACCGGCGAGTACCTGATGACGGAGCTGGATTCTGAGCGGAAGCTGTTTGATGAGATCGTGAAATTTTCTCCATCCGAGTTGATCTGCAATCAGGCCTTTTACATCAGCGGCATTGATGTGGAGGATATGAGAGAACGGCTTGGCATTACCGTGTTTTCACTGGAATCCTGGTATTTTGACGACGAGATGTGCTCCCGGGTGCTGAAGGAGCATTTTCACGTCTCCGCTCTGGAGGGACTGGGCATCGCGGATTATGACTGCGGTGTGATTGCGGCCGGCGCCCTGCTAAAATATCTGATGGAGACACAGAAAACCTCCATCGCCAATCTGACAAGGCTTGTTCCTTATTCGATCGGAAAATATATGGTACTGGACAGTTCGACCCGGCGCAACCTTGAGCTTTGTGAGACGCTGCGCGAGAAGAAAAAGCGCGGTTCCCTGCTCTGGGTGCTGGACAAGACGAAGACGGCCATGGGTGCGCGCCTGCTGCGCAGATATGTGGAGCAGCCGCTGATTGAGAAGGATGAGATCAACGCCCGCCTGGACGCGGTCGAGGAGCTCAAAGATAATGCCATTACGCGCGAAGAGCTGCGGGAGTATTTAAATCCCGTTTACGACCTGGAGCGGCTGATCAGCCGGGTCAGCTATCAGACGGCCAATCCGCGCGATATGATCGCCTTTAAAACCTCCCTCGCGATGCTGCCGCATATCAAATACATCATGAAAAGTCTCGCTTCCCCGCTGCTGCATGCCCTGGAGGAGCAGATCGACGAGCTGACGGATGTATATGATCTGATTGAGTCCTCAATCATCGACGAGCCGCCGATCATCATCCGCGAGGGCGGCATCATCAAGGATGGCTACAATGAGGAAGTGGATCGTCTGCGCAGTGCGAAGAACGACGGCAAAAGCTGGCTGGCAAAGCTGGAGGCTGAAGAACGTGAAAAGACCGGCATTAAAAATCTGAGGGTAAAATACAATAAGGTCTTCGGCTATTATCTGGAGGTGACCAATTCCTATAAGGATCTGGTGCCGGATTATTTTATGCGCAAGCAGACCCTGACCAATGCGGAGCGCTATATCACACCGGAATTAAAAGAGCTGGAGGATACCATCTTAGGCGCGGAGGACCGCCTGGTTTCTCTGGAATATGGACTTTATGTTGAAGTGCGCAGCCAGGTCGCGGAGCAGATCGTGCGCATTCAGGAGACGGCAAAAGCAATCGCGGGACTGGACGTGTTCGCCTCTCTGGCTCTTGTCGCGGAGCGGAATAATTATGTGAAGCCGTCGATCAATGAGCGCGGCGTCATCGAGATCAAAAACGGCCGCCACCCGGTAGTAGAGAAAATGATCCCCAATGATATGTTCATCCCCAATGACACCAGTCTGGACAATGGGAAAAAGCTGATTTCCGTTATTACAGGCCCCAATATGGCCGGGAAGTCTACCTACATGCGCCAGAGTGCGCTGATCGTCCTGCTGGCTCAGATTGGAAGCTTCGTGCCGGCCGAAAGTGCGAAAATCGGTCTGGTGGACCGCATTTTTACCCGAGTAGGTGCCTCGGATGATCTGGCGAGCGGACAGAGTACCTTCATGGTAGAGATGACAGAGGTCGCGAACATTTTGCGCAACGCGACCAGAAACAGTCTGTTGGTTTTAGATGAAATCGGGCGCGGCACCAGCACCTTTGACGGTCTGAGTATCGCCTGGGCGGTCATCGAACACATCAGCAATCCGAAGCTGCTCGGCGCGAAGACTCTGTTCGCTACCCATTACCACGAGCTGACCGAGCTGGAGGGCAAGATTCCGGGCGTCAATAATTACTGTATCGCGGTCAAAGAGCAGGGCGATGACATTGTGTTCCTGCGGAAAATTATTCCCGGAGGTGCAGACAAGAGCTACGGCATCCAGGTCGCCCGCCTGGCCGGAGTTCCCGAAAGTGTAATCAATCGTGCGAAGGAGCTCGCAGAGGAGCTTGCCAACTCAGACATCACGGTGCATGTACAGGAGACGACTTCGGATAAAAAGGCCCGAAAAAACAAAGTAAAAAAGCCTGAACCGGTCGAGCTTGACCAGATGACTCTTTATGATACGGTCAGCGACGCAGATATCCTGAAAGAGCTGCAGGAGCTTGATGTGCCGAATATGACGCCGATGGATGCGATGAACACGCTGTACCGGCTGCAGAGCAAGCTCAAAAACAGGTGGCAGGGGTAAGTAATAAACATTTTTGACAATTGCCAGCTGATAAGGGCAGTATTCTATATTATGAGAAGAAAACCGCTTCTCATAATCTCCAGAATCTAAAGATTCTGTCGTTAACTTATCGGGTGAAAACCCGCAAGCGCGTTTTCCTTCCGATAAGTTATATTATAGCGGATTCTATTTATAGCGGCAGGAAATAGCGGAAAAGCAATGGTCTGTCTATGAATCTTTTAATTCAGTATATACATGAAGAGGGCTTGCATTTATTATGAATAAGATTTCTTTGCTCAGTCAAGATACAATTGATAAAATCGCCGCCGGCGAGGTGGTGGAGCGCCCGGCTTCGGTTGTAAAGGAGCTGGTCGAGAATGCAGTAGACGCCGGAGCGAACGCAGTGACAGTCGAGATCAAAGAAGGCGGGATTTCCCTGATCCGCATCACGGACAATGGGTGCGGCATCCCAAAGGATGAGGTGCGCTCTGCGTTCCTTCGTCACGCGACCAGCAAAATCCGCACGGTGGAAGATTTGCAGACAACCGGAACCCTGGGGTTCCGGGGTGAGGCTTTATCCAGTATCGCCGCCGTCTGCCAGGTAGAAATGATCACCAAGACTCCCGGCAGCCTTTTGGGCGTACGTTATTGCATAGAGGGCGGCGTGGAACAGTCTCTGGAAGAGATTGGTGCGCCGGAAGGAACTACGCTTCTGGTGCGAAACCTGTTTTACCATACTCCCGCGCGCCGGAAGTTTTTAAAGAGCGCGACAACAGAGGCCGGATATGTCAGCGACCTGATGGAGCGTCTGGCGCTGTCTCACCCGAACATTGCCTTTAAATTTATCAACAATCAGGACACGAAGCTTCATACCTCCGGAAATGGGAAAATGAAGGATATCATCTATGGCGTTTATGGCCGGGAGATCGCCGCCAATGTAGTGCAGATTGCTTCGGAAGATACACCCGAAGCCGGAGAGCAGGGAATCCGCATCAGTGGTTTCATCGGCAAGCCTTCCATCTCCAGAGGGAACCGCAATTATGAAAACTATTTTGTGAACGGCCGATATGTCCGCAGCGCCATCATTGCCAGAGCGATCGAGGACGCCTACAAGCCGTTCCTGATGAATCACCGCTATCCGCTCACCGTGCTGATGCTGGATGTCGATCTGGAGCAGGTGGACGTCAACGTGCATCCAACCAAGATGGAAGTGCGTTTTGCAGACCAGCGCATGGTCTATGACAAGGTTTACAATGCTGTCAAAGACGGTCTGGTACAGCGTGAGCTGATCCCGGAATTCACAATTGCCGAGCAGACAAAGAAAAAGGATGCTGCTTCAGAGGATTCCGGGAAGCCCAGAGAAAAATCACCTGTGCGCTATCCGGAACCATTTGAAAAGGTGCGCAGCCAGCTGCTGGCAGAGTCGGCCAGTCCTTATGAACCCAAATATCCAAACCATTCGCGAGCGTCTGCCAACCGCGAAGCGGTTTCGGAATGGCAGACGCGACCTGACCTCGCCGGTAGGCATCCTCGCCCTTCGGGCGGGATATTCGCCGAGCGCCAGCGAGGGGGCGTTTCCTCTGAAGCATCTGCCAGCAATGAATCCGTTTCGGAAGTGCAACCGCAATCGGTTTCAGAAAGCCCTCTATCAGACGATTCAGCTTCCGCTTTTTCTGGCTGCGGAGCGGCTTCAGAACGCCGGATAACCGACACTGCTGCTCCAGTATCTGCGAGAAAACCTGGCGTATTAAAACCAGTCAGCGGAGTGATCGCCCAATCGGATAAAGCTCTCTTGGATGAACAGAGTAGTTCTTCTGATCTGAAATCGGAATCTGAGCTGGAGCAGAGTCCGGAGCAATCCACTGGTGATTTTTCAGAACCTCAGGCGTCATAGCCTGCCGGGAGTGCAGCGTCTGCCAGCCGCGAAGCGATATCCGAATCGCAAACGCATCCTGCCCCGGTTCAGATGGAGCTTTTCGATGAGAAGCTTCTGAGCGAGCAGAATGTAAAACGCCACAAGCTGATCGGCCAGGTTTTTGACACCTACTGGATCGTGGAATTTCAGGACAAAATGTATATCATTGATCAGCACGCCGCGCATGAAAAGGTGCTCTATGAGCGTTTTATGAAAAATCTTGCGGAAAAGAAGCAGACATCCCAGATGATTGCGCCGCCCATCATCGTCTCCCTTTCCATGGCAGAGGAGGAGCTCCTGAAAAAACACATGGATCGATTTACGGAGGTCGGATTTGAGATCGAGCCGTTTGGAGGCAGAGAATACTCCATACGCGCGGTGCCGGGGAATCTCTACAATATCGCTTCGGAAACACTTTTTACCGAAATGCTGGATGGTTTGAACGATGTGACAGAGCGCGTTTCGGACGAAAGTATTCGCGAGCGGATTGCCTCGATGTCCTGTAAAGCGGCAGTCAAAGGCAATCACCGCCTGTCCGTACAGGAGGTGGACGCGCTGATCGCGGAGCTTTTGACGCTGGAGAATCCTTATAACTGTCCGCACGGCAGACCAACCATTGTTGCGATGACGAAATATGAGCTGGAGAAAAAATTCAAGCGGGTGCTCTGATTTCCACCATAAGGGAGACGGTACTATGCAGAAAAAACAGCCACTTGTAATCCTCACCGGACCTACGGCAGTCGGCAAGACCCATTTGTCAGTAGAGCTGGCACAGCGCATCGGAGGAGAAATCATTTCCGCAGATTCCATGCAGGTCTATAAAAGAATGAATATCGGCTCCGCCAAGGTGACACCGGAAGAAATGAGGGGAGTGCCGCACTATCTGATTGACGAGCTGGAGCCCTGGGAGGAGTTTCATGTAGTGAAATTTCAGGAGATGGCCAGGCAGTATATTCTCGAAATCCGTTCGCACGACCATATTCCGATTCTCGTTGGCGGTACCGGCTTTTATATTCAGGCCGTCTTGTACGGCATTGATTTCACAGAGCATGGGAGTGATCCCTCTTACCGGGAGTCCCTGGAAGCGCTCGCGGCAGAACAGAATCCGCAGGTGCTTCACGATATGCTCCGCGCGGTCGATCCGGACTCTGCGGATGCCATTCACGCGAATAATGTTAAACGAGTGATCCGGGCACTGGAATTTTACCACGCGACGGGAGAGCAGATTTCAAAGCATAACGCCGAAGAGCGGCAGAAAGAATCCCCTTACAATTTTGTCTATCTTGTTTTAAATGACGACCGTGCGGCTCTCTATGACCGGATCGACCGCCGTGTAGACGAAATGATGGAGGCAGGTCTGCTCAATGAAGTGAAAGAGCTGCAGGAAGCCGGATGCACCCGCGATATGGGTTCCATGCAGGGACTTGGATATAAGGAAATGCTGGATTATCTTTCAGGAAAATACTCGCTCGAAGAGGCGGTTCGCATTTTGAAGCGTGACACCAGGCATTTTGCCAAACGGCAGCTCACATGGTTCCGCAGAGAGCGGGACGTGACCTGGCTCAATAAAAAGGACTTTGATTATAATGAGGAGCGGCTGCTGAAAGCTGTCCTGGAAATTCTTTATGAAAAAGAAATCCTTTTGTAAACACCCGCTTCACAAATTCCGGACAGTCATGTATAATCAGCACCGGTGAAAACGGTGCATCAAGAGAAAAAAAGAAGTATTTTTCCATTGCAGACTACATGATTAAGGTGCTGCAGGAAAGACTTGGGGAAGGGTAATGTGAAAGTGCAGGACATAGAATCATGCGGAATACAGGATATACCAATGCGCTGCAAGGTACAGGCAGCTGTAAAAATATTGAACGATTACAGGCATAAAATCAGAAGGGCAGAGGCGGTAAGCATATATGACAGAGATGTATGAATCAATGGGCATCAGCCGCGAGGTGGCTGATTTTTCGGAAGAGATTCTGGAAGGATTAAAAAGCCGTTTTGAAAAAATAGATGAAAGAGCAGAATACAATCAGCTGAAGGTGATTAAGGCCATGCAGGATGCGCGGGTGAGTGCGGAGTGTTTTGAGACCTCGAGCGGATATGGCTACAATGACCGCGGCAGAGATACATTGGAAGAGGTATACGCGAATATCTTCCATACGGAGGCGGCTCTGGTGCGCCCGCAGATCACCTGCGGCACCCACGCGCTCGCGCTCGCGCTTTCCGCGAATCTGCGGCCGGGCGACGAGCTGCTCTCGGTCTCGGGCAAGCCTTATGACACGCTGGAAGAGGTCATCGGCATCCGGCCGTCGCGCGGTTCCCTTGCGGAATATGGCGTGACCTACGCACAGGTGGATCTGCTCCCGGATGGGAGCTTTGATTTTGACGGCATCCGTCAGGCGATCCGTCCGCAGACAAGGATGATTGAAATTCAGCGCTCCAAGGGCTATCAGACCAGGCCTACACTTTCCGTCGCTCAGATCGGAGAGGCCATTTCTTTCATCAAAAGCATTCGCCCGGATATTCTCTGTATGGTGGATAACTGTTACGGAGAATTCGTCGAATGTACGGAGCCGGGCGAGGTCGGAGCGGACATGGTTGTTGGCTCCCTGATCAAAAATCCGGGAGGCGGGCTTGCTCCGGCCGGAGGCTATATTGCAGGAACACTTTCCTGTATTGAACAGTGTGCATTTCGCCTGACTTCACCGGGCCTGGGCCGGGAGGTCGGGGCAAACTTCGGAGTCATGCAATCCTTTTACCAGGGGCTCTTTCTCGCACCGACTGTGACCGCTGCGGCTCTCAAAGGCGCCATCTTTGCGGCCAATCTTTATGAGCGTCTTGGCTTTCCGGTCGTGCCGGACGGCAAAGAGGAGCGGCATGACATCATTCAGGCTATTGAATTCGGCACCCCGGAAGGGCTGATTGCATTCTGTGAGGGAATCCAGGCGGCTGCTCCTGTGGACAGCTATGTCACGCCAGAGCCGTGGGCGATGCCCGGCTATGACAGTGATGTGATCATGGCCGCCGGCGCGTTTGTACAGGGCTCTTCGATTGAACTAAGCGCAGACGGACCTCTGAAGCCGCCTTACGCCGCGTACTTTCAGGGCGGCCTTACCTGGCCGCATGCGAAGCTGGGAATCATGAAATCCGCCCAGAGATTATATGAAAAAGGTCTTATAAAAATACCACAGTGTTAGCAGGCTCGGAGTGGTTACATAATTTTCATTTATAAAAAGGCAAACCAGGTTTTCAGTATACATTGGTTTTGAAAATAGAAGAGGAAAAGAACATGCCAACGAAGGTGATTGTCATAGGAGCCGGCGCGTCCGGTCTGATAGCGGCTATATCGGCCGCCCGTGCCGGAGCGGAGGTGACTGTTCTGGAAGCGCAGAAAAAAGCGGGGAGAAAGCTTCTGGTTACAGGAAACGGCCGGTGCAATCTTTCCAGTACCGACCCCATGCTGCCTGAGAAATACCATGGAAGCGGGGCCGGACTCGCAAAGCGGCTGACTGCTGAAAAAATGGATGTCGCCGCTACGCTGGCGTTTTTTCACGAGCTTGGCCTGCTGACTACGGAAAAAAACGGAGGCATTTATCCCTATACCATGCAGGCTTCGTCTGTCCTTGACGTTTTGCTTGCAGAGACCAGGCGGCTTCGTGTGAAAATGAAGTTTTCTCAGGAAATCACCGGCATTTTGCCGCCGCGTGAGGATAATTCTTCGGAATCCTGCTATCAGATTGTCACACCGGGCTGGATCTACAAAGCAGACGCAGTCATCCTCGCCTGCGGATCTTTCGCGTCAGATAAGACGGAGCCTTTTTCTGGCGTCTGCCAGCCGCAAAACCGTTCTGAAAATGCAGACGCATCCAGCTATCGTGCGTCCGTGACGGGGCACTACCGCTCTGGATTAGAGCTCGCAGAATCCTTAGGGCATTCCATTGTAAAACCGCGTCCCGCGCTGGTTCCTCTTGTCTGCATGGGAGATTTTCCAGAGCGTTCCTGTGCCGGCGTGCGGTGTCATGCGAAGGTTACATTACTGCACAGCTCTTCCGGATTCTGGACAGATACGACTACGGAAGTGCTGGCCAGTGAAACGGGAGAGCTGCAATGGACGAATTACGGGCTTTCCGGCATTGTTATTTTTCAGCTTTCACGCTTTCTGTATTCCGCAAAAGCGCAGAAAGAGGACTTAAAAAATGCATCTGTCAGCCGCAAGGTACCGCCTCAGACGCAAAGGCATCCGCTCGTAAACTATGTCGTCAATATTGATTTCTTCCCGGAATATGAAGAATCAGAGCTGGAAACTCTTCTGAAAAAGAGAGCTGGAGAGCTTTCAAAGGAACCGTCATCGGTATTGTTGCGGGGATTCTTGAACGAAAAGCTGATTCCTCTGGTTCTTCAGCGGGCCGGGATGGGACATTCTCCGGCGTATTGTTCTGAGATTTCAGATGAATATATAAAAGATCTGGTTATTACGGTGAAAAATTATCGGATGATGGTGGAGGGTACGAAATCCTTCGACCAGGCACAGGTCTGCGCCGGAGGCGTGGACTGCGCCGAGGTGACAGACCAGCTCGAATCCCGCCTGCACAGAAAGCTTTATTTTGCGGGAGAAATGCTGGATGTAGACGGTCCCTGCGGAGGCTATAACCTGCAATGGGCCTGGACCAGCGGCTATCTTGCAGGTAAATACGCGACAGAGTAATTACAGCGTGGTTAAAATTTCAGGCAGTACAGGAGAAAATCATGAGCCGAAAAGAATTCATCGAAAGCACAATTTTAAATTATCCCATCTGTGAATACTATTTCGGGACCAGGGAGGATTTGATTTTTTCAGAAAAGGCCTGGGAAATCTGTGAGCATGACTGCGAGCGGTACGGCCATTGCTGGACCTGTCCGCCCTACTGCGGAACGATCGATGAAAAGATCCGCAAATGTCAGGAATATGATTATTTCTGCCTGTACTCTACCGTTACGGAAACTCCGAACGCATGGGACCGGGACGCCAATCTGAAGGTAAAGCGGCAGCACGATGACCTGACTCTGAAAATCCGGGATGATCTGACAAAAGGATTTCAGGAGTTTTATATTCTCTCGACCGGCTGCACGGAGTGCGCCGTCTGCACCTGCCCGGACGCTCCCTGCCGTTTCCCGGAAAAGCGCTTTTTCTCCATGGAAAGCCACGGCATTATTCTGATGGAAATGCTGGATCAAATGGGGATCTGCAGCAGCTACGGAGGGGACACCGTCGTTTATTTCAGTATGATTTTATATAATGAGAGCCGCGCATGATAAAATCGCTTTCAAAAACACAAGCAGGAGGGACAGATGAGCGCTGCCACAGTCAGAATTAACGAATTGAAGCTTCCCATCGAGCACAGCCGCAAAGATCTGGAACGGGAAATCTGCCGGATTTTGCGTATCCATACAAATGCACTTCCGGAATATGAGATCATCCGCCGTTCGATTGACGCGCGGAAAAAACCGGATTTATATTTTGTTTATACGATCGATGTCTCTGTTTCGCATGCGGATACTCTGGTAAAAAAGCTGAGAAACCGCCGCGTGACAGTCTCAAATTCAAAAAAATTCGTATTCCCCGGTGCTTCCTCCTTTCCTGACTCGTCGCTTTTTAATCGTGCACAGCTTCGGCCGGTCGTCGTCGGCAGCGGTCCGGCCGGTCTTTTTTGTGCCCTGATGCTTGCGCGTTCCGGCCTGCGTCCAATTGTGCTGGAGCGTGGGGAGGATGTGGATGCGCGTACAGCCAGTGTTGCACGATTTTGGGAAACCGGCCTGTTAAATCCTTCCTCAAATGTTCAGTTTGGAGAGGGCGGTGCAGGCACTTTTTCTGACGGAAAGCTGAATACTATGATTCGTGATCCGGAAGGGAAGATCCGCTTTGTGCTGAGCGAATTTGTAAAGGCCGGGGCAGATCCTTCCATTTTATGGGATCATAAGCCGCACATTGGAACAGACGTGCTGGCGCGAGTCGTCAGACATATCCGGGAGGAAATCATCGCTCTCGGGGGCGAGGTACACTTTAACGCCTGCCTGACAGATATCCGGTTTTCAAACGGCTCCCTCGCGTCGGTGGCGTCGTCTGACGCGCCGGATCCATCCGGTATCTTTGGTGAAAATGCTTATGAGGAGAACAGTTCGGGCAAATGCACAGTTGCCGAAAATAGAGGGCGCTGTGCTTCCCTGCCGGAGTATGTTCTGGAAATAAACAGCGGCGAAAAGCAGCTTGTAACTGACATGATCGTTCTTGCGGTCGGCCACAGTGCGCGAGATACCTTTCGGATGCTGCAAAAGAACGGATTTGCTATGGAGGCAAAAGCGTTCGCGGTGGGTCTGCGGGTGGAGCACAGCCAGCGCCTGATCAACCGGGCAATGTATGGCAGAGAGGATGCCGGAAGCCTCGGCGCGGCTCCTTATAAGCTGACTCATAAATGTGAAAATGGCCGCGGCGTTTATTCCTTTTGCATGTGTCCGGGAGGCTATGTTGTAAACGCGTCTTCCCAGCCTGGGATGACTGCTGTAAATGGGATGAGCTGCCATGCGAGAGACAGCCGCAACGCCAACAGCGCCATCGTTGTAACCGTCACGCCTGCGGATTATCAGCGTTATTTCTCCGACATTAAAAACATGGGCGTCTTGTACTCTAATGCGTCTGCCGGGAAAACAGCTGAGCCATTTACTGAAATTTCTGCTGGAAAAACAGCTGAGCCGTTTACTGAAATTCCTGCCGGAAAAGCAATAGATCCGCTCGCCGGAATTGCCTTTCAGCAGGCTCTTGAAAAAGCGGCTTATGCATGTGCCGAAGGACAGATTCCTGTACAGCGTTTTGAAGATTTCTGCCAGAACGAGTCTTCCAGTGTGCCGGGCAGTCTTTATCCTGAAAACAAGGGCTTGTGGAGAATGGCAAATCTGCGGGGAATCCTCCCGGATGAGCTGAATACATCGATCATAGAGGGAATGCGCTCGTTCGGGCAGAAAATTCCAGGGTTTGACGATCCGGATGTGCTGCTGTCCGGCGTAGAAAGCCGTACCTCCTCTCCAGTCCGGATCTTACGAGACGAATCCTGTCAGAGTCTTTCTTATGCCGGAATTTTCCCTTGCGGGGAAGGCGCCGGATATGCGGGCGGAATCACCTCAGCCGCAGTGGACGGCATCCGGGTTGCAGAAGCGATTTGCGCACTGAAATGCCGGAAATAGCATCCATGAAAATGCAGTCTGGTGATACAGGTTATACTTCGCCAAAACAGAAGCTTTCAGAACTCTGAGAAGTTTGTCTGAAAAGTTTTTAAAAAAATTCATAGTTCCGGTGTGTACTTTGCCAGACTTTTGTGCTAGAATATTTCAGCGTTCGGATTTTTTTTAACCACTTTTCAGAGTCCGGACGTCTGGGGAAACGCATAATAGCGTATATGAAAAATAAGAAACAAGACACATCAGTGTCTGCCGGTCGTAGGATGCCTCCTGAAGCTCAGGCGTATCTGCCGGGTGACAAACATGCTCTTCCGGCCATCCCGGAAAATGAGCATACGGTAAAGAGTATGGCAGGTATCAGTCATACGGTGAAGAGTATGCCCGATACAAGTCATACGGTGAAAAGTATGCCTGATACAGGTCATACGATGAAGAGTATGCCGACAAAAGAGCGGCCCTATGAAAAATGCCTGGAAAACGGAGCAGAGAGCCTTTCAGACGCGGAGCTTCTGTCCGTGATTCTGCGCACTGGCTCCAGAGGGGAGTCAGCGCTGGAGCTTTCTAGAAAAATCCTTTCTCTTGGCGGGGAAACAAACGGGCTTCTTGGCATTTATCATATGTCTGTTGCGGAGCTGACAAGAGTGCGCGGTCTGGGTATGGTTAAGGCTGTTCAGCTAAAATGCATCGCGGAATTATCCAGACGTATTTCCCGCAGCCGGTTTTCCGAAGGAATCACCTTTCAGGATCCGGTGACGGTGGCAGAATATTACATGGAAGATCTTCGCCATCTGGAGCAGGAGACGGCGATTCTGGTCATGCTCAACAGCAAGGGAAGGCTGATCAAGGACATGGTTCTCTCGAAAGGAACCGTCAGAGCTTCCATGATCTCTCCGCGCGAAATTTTTATTGAGGCTGTGAGAAATCAGGCGGTGAGCATTATTCTGCTGCACAATCATCCGAGTGGCATCCCGGATCCCAGTGAGGAGGATATCCGCCTTACCGAGCGTGTGCGGCGGTCCGGAGCCATGCTTGGCATTGAGCTTCTGGATCATATTATCATTGGAGACTGTCAGGCGGTCAGCATGAGGGAGCAGGGCATCTGGCAGGATCAGGCTGCGGCCGTCAGATAAGAGGATCGGCCGTACGTATATAGAAGGGGAATCATAAGGGGTACAGA
>JAJQFO010000274.1 GCA_021201095.1 Lachnospiraceae bacterium | reverse complement strand
GTTTTCAGCTTGCTTACCTCTGCTTTCTTTGTTTCCATGGAGGGATGGACGTACAGCTGGAGTGTGATGCTTACATTGGAATGTCCCATATTCGCACTGAGGACTTTCGTGTTGACGCCGTCGTTTACACAATTTGTAGCGTATGTATGACGGAGCGTATGAAATTTGCGATGTGCTACTCCGGCTCTTTTCTCAAAACGCGCATAGCGGTCACGGCATACACGCGGCTCCATAAATTTTTCTGTGCCTGTCACCACATATTCGGATGCCGCTCCGGCACGATCTTTGAAATACTGTACAGTGTCGGGCGGCAGCGGAATCGTACGGATGGAACATACCGTCTTCGGTTTATCAATTACCACACGAGTTTTAGGGCCGGACTCGTCATCCATATTTGAAATCCGGTATACCGTCTTGTTGATTGAGAGGGTTCCTGCATCCCAGTCAAAATCTCCCCACTGCAGGCCGCAAAGCTCGCCTTCACGAATTCCCGTATTCAGGCAAAGAAGCACGCCCATGCTGAAAAGTGTGTTTTCGCTTAACGCCTCTGCTTCAATGGATTCCTGTTCCTGCTTTGTCAGAATCTCAATCGGAGGCTGTTTTACACTGACCGGCATGGAATCCGGTACTGCGTCGATGAGGTTGTGGGATTTTGCATACCGGAGAACCCGGTTCAGAGTACCTTTGATCTCAGAAACCGTTTTTTCAGAAAGTGCTTCACCATTTCTGATGCCGCCGTGATCCTTTTTGCCCAGCAAAAATGCATCAATCCGGTTTGTATCTACATCTTTAATGGCAAGATTGCCAAAGTCCGGCAGGAGATGCTTCTCAACCATGAAGGAATAGTTTGCGTAAGTGGATTTTTTTACGGAAAGCTTTTTTGCCGCCAGCCATTCATGAGCGACATTAGAAAAAAGCAAAGGAGAATCCTGCCCATCGGAAGTGTTATTGGCGTTACTTGTAGGTGCAATGTTTTTTTCACAAGTGCCAGGAGTCTCTATTTTTGCAGACAATTTTGTTGAAGCAGGCTCTGCGAAAGGCGACTCTGCTGAAGGTGATTCTGCTGAAGGTGGTTCTGCTGAAGATGACTCTGCTGAAGGTGACTCTGCTGAAGGTGACAGTTCTGGAGATATCGGAGCTGCTTTTGGCATCGCGTCCAGATTTAACAGAAACTCCTTTTTGAGATCTTTAGCTCCCTGATAGGATGAACTATATAAGTATTTGTAGTTCGTCTTGCCATCCACTGGCGGACCGCATACCGCCCGCGCTTCCCAGCGTCCATCATTTCTTTTGCGGATATTTTCGCCGCGTCGTCCCATATTCATACCTCTTTCGTATTCGTGGTCAAAACTAAAAGGAGCAGCCTCCGGGAAGGCTCATTCCCCAACCCCATGTGCCGCGCTGGCCGGAACACCTCCTGCAGCGTCTGTATATATAATCGGACAAGGATGCGTACCTCCTTTGTCCGTAAATTGTGTGATTGATTCCCTGTCTCATTTCTTTGCAGAAAAAAGCGGCCAAATTCTGACCACGAATTTGACCACTGGCGAAAAGTATTCTTTCAATTGTTATGCCCATATGCAAGAAGAAATTTTGCAACAAGTAAGTAAAAATCCGGTAATTTTCGTTGCATATCTTGACAGACTGAGCATTGTGAGGTAGAATTCATGCGTATTAAGGGATTATACAGCGCTTTTCTTTTAGAAAAAACTACTCCCTTAATATTCTGCTGGGGGATAACCCTGGCACCTGTGAATGCAAAATCAGAGCCATCCTGCCCATTGTGTGACACATGCACACCATTATATATCAAAGTGGTCAGGATGCAAAGAACGAAAATTAGTTCAGAACCAGAGCAGCAGGCCGCAGACATATGTCGCTTGTGCGCCATATGTCTGTGGCTGGATGGGTCTACGTTCCACTTCGGTCCGCGCTAAACGGACGTCCACTGGACGTCCAGCGCCGTCCCGCCCATCCTAAGATAAAAATACAGTCTTTGGCAGATAAATCTGCCAAGCCTGGTCTCAGCTATCGCTTCGGTCGGTGCTAAACGAGCGCCACTGGCGCTCAGCACCTTTTTATCTTACTGCTGCTCTGGACTAATGATTACAAATTCCGGTTTTCAGTAGCACGTCGCGCCGCCGCTGTTGCCGGTGCCGGATGTCATAGTGGGATTTCGGACTGCGCTAAATGAAGGGCAGAATGGCGAAGCTATACGCTATGGAGACATTCGAGAAGCCGTAAACATGAGTTTTGGATCAATAATGAGCCTGACAGAATCTGTTCAAGGGCTTTCTTTTTATGCACACAGGAGGGTATGGATATTTGTGGTTTGTGCCGCACCCGCCTGGTGCAGGCTATGTTCCGATTTGCAAAGCAAATCGAGAACTCTGGATAGGTGAGAAGGGTGTTTCCCTGGCCGATTTGAGAAACAGAAATACCGGATTGCTATGGAACATTCAATCGGGGGAAGTGAGGATGCCTGGAAGGAGGTGAGAGACTTGAAGATCACGCTTTTTGATCATAATCAGACGGCATACGATGCCGCTGCAGACATGATGCAGCAGACCGGAAAAGCAGCAATCATTCATCCGACAGGAACCGGCAAGTCGTTCATTGCATTTCGGTTGTGTGCGGATCATCCGGATAAGCATATCCTCTGGCTCTCACCATCGGAATATATCTTTAAAACCCAGCTGGAGAATCTGAAAGCGGTGGCTGGCGATGAAGAACTGAACAACATTACGTTCTGTACCTACGCGAAGCTCATGTTAATGGAGGATACGGAGATTGCCGGAATCTGTCAGGGCAGCGCGGTCGGGAGATCCTCTGATGAAAAAGACACGAAAAACACTTCGTGTTTGAGCAGTGTTCCGGACTACATCATCCTAGACGAATTCCATCGCTGCGGCGCGAAGTGCTGGGGGCAGGGCGTGCAGCGCCTGCTGGCAGCATTTCCGGAGGTTCCCATTCTTGGCTTATCAGCGACAAACATCCGCTACCTGGATAATCAGAGGGATATGGCGGACGAGCTTTTTGATGGAAATGTCGCTTCGCAGATGAACCTAGGCGAGGCTATTGTCCGGGGGATTCTCAACCCGCCGAAATACGTGCTTTCTGTCTATTCCTGGAAAAAAGATCTAGTGAAGTATGAGAAACGCAT
>JAJQFO010000249.1 GCA_021201095.1 Lachnospiraceae bacterium | reverse complement strand
CTTTATCTCCTGCGGCGGCCAGACTTCTCTTTCCTTTTCGCAGAGAACCTTTTGCCATGCGGCCTCTTCTGCTGCCTTCTGCGCTGTCAAAGTGCGGCAGTATTCGTCATCTGACAGCACAGCCTTCTCCTTCTGATATTCCGGCCAGTCTTCCAGAGCATCTTCACTCATCCAGGCCTGGATCGGCGTGCCGCCAAGACTCAGATTCAGTATCCCGATGGGAACCTCTTCCTTCTGTGAAAGCTCCTTTCCTAGGAACCAGGAAAAAGCAGATGTCTCCGCGAAGGGAGGATTCCAGCTTGCATCTGCATGCTCGGAGGCTTCTCTTTTAAAATTGTACGCCTCCTGCACCTTGTATACATGCACGCGGTCACGGCCTCCATTTAAAAATTCCTCCGGATATTTCTCCCTTACCCGGCGCATCGGCAGCTCCATGTTGGACTGTCCGGCACAGACAAACACATCACCCACCCAGACATCCGGAGCCTCTATTTTTTCAAAAGAGAGCCCTCGCTCCGCTTGAAAAGTACTGGAATCCCCGCCCTCAAGACAGCATATTTTCTGCCAGGCCGCACCTCTCGCCTCCGATTGAGGATTGCGCATATCCTCATCCTGCGGGCGGGACGCCTGCCCGCAGTCGGCAGATGACGTTTCTTGTATTTCTGCAGGCACTTCCCTGCACAAAAACACAAGAGTATACGGACCGCCGGCCTTCAGGTTCTCAAAATATGAGGTAAATCTTCCATCGGCGTCCGCCTTCGCGGCGCAGCGAGCCACGACAGTCTCTTCATAATTCTCTATCGAAGCATCAGGAGCCTGCACCTGCCCGGAGCGCGTTTCAATGGGCACAGACCCCTGCGGGCGGCTCTTCGCACGGCTCAACCGATCCGTTTCATTGTCTGTTTTCTGCTCCAGCAAAATCACCTCCACAGACGCTCCCGGCGGTGCCCATCCCCAGACTCTCGTTTTTTCTCCGCGCTGCAATACGCATCCGGATTCAAACAGCTTTGGAATCGTGAAATCCTTCTCTGTCTCCATATCTTCCTCCTGCGCACAAAAAAGGGGACCGACCCTGCGGCCGATCCCCACCCATGATCCCACAGTCTCGCAGAATCATTATTTCAATCCATCATTTACGGCATCAATTACTTGCTTGCCTGATAGTAGTCATTGTACAGGTTTACAAGATTGTCAGCGTTCTGTGCTTCCACTTCTGCTACGTAGGTATCCCAGTCAGCTTCTATGTCTGCCTGGCCCATAGCGAACTTCAGTGTCCAGGTATTGATGGTATCCTGCAGAGGTGTTGCCCACAGGTTCGCCATCTCTGCGTCATCCTCACTCATCGCGATGGACGGATCAATCTCACTCAGCTCCCTGTACTCTGCCATCCTGTTGTAATAATCCTGCAGGTCGGTCGAGAAGTTGCTGGTCAGAAGCTCCAGGCTGCCGCTGTACATGAAGTTGCCGCATGCATAGCCATACTCAAGACGCATATCAGTCTGATCGTCAGAGGTCTGAGCGATAGACAGGCCGCCGCAATAATAATCATCTGTCAGAGAGTAAACGCCATCCTCAACGGTGTAGGTCTCACCCTCAACGCCCCACTTGGTCATGGTCAGACCAGCTTCGGAATACCACAGCCAGTCAACAAAGCGCATCATCTTGATGAACTCATCCTCGCCCAGCTCGTCCAGAGCAGTAGAGGAGATGCAGACGCCGCACTCGAGGCGGGAATTCTCTGCCTGATAGTTGTTTGTGCCAACCGGGATCACGACCTCATATACGGAGAAGTTGCCCTCGCCGAGCTGAGAGGCCAAGCCGTCGATCTGTGATGTGTAAGAAGAACGGTTCGTGGAGATGATTGCCGTCTCGCCGCGATAGAACTTGCCGTCCGCAGTATCATCTTCCTGGCTCCAGGTCTCCGGATCAAGGATGCCCTCGCTTACCAGACGCTGTACAACGCTCATGTATTCTTTATAAGCATCGCTCGTAGCGCTGAGCGCGAACTCATCGTTGTCCCAGTCAAAGTACAGACCTGCGGAGTTGGAGGTGATGGACCATCCGCTGTGGATGCCATAGGTAGCCGCGATCAGGTTCAGCAGGCAGCCGCCCTGGCCGTATCCGGAGGTAGCGCCGCACCAGCGGTCAGACCAGATGTAATCAGACTCGCTGATCATGCCCTGCTCTACCATATAAGCCTTCACATCAATTAGAATATCTGTAAACTCATCCCATGTCCAGTCATCCTCGAGGGTGGTCACATCATAACCAGCTGCCTCAAAGATATCAGAACGGATCAGCAGGGAGTAGTCCTGAAGAGCAGTCTCCTTCAGACCCGGCAGACGGTAATAGCTGCCGTCCTCCTGCAGGAGTGTATCTACCTCGCTCTGCAGATCATAATCCTCGATCATACCGGAGTAGTTCGGCATATAGTCCACATAATCCGATACCGCCACAATGCCGCCGCCGGTCACATATGCGGTCTCGCTGTACATCTTCGGGATGATATACGGAGCTGTGCCGCCGGAGATTGCCAGCGTTACCTTGTCTGAATAGCTTGCGTTGTTTACAACCGTGATATCCAGAGTTACGTTGGTCATCTTAGTGATGGTATCAAAAATACCGCCCTCTTCGTACCAGCTGTCCTTGATCGGATACGCATCATTGTCATTAAAGAACATGGTGTAGGTCACCGGCTCATCTGACCAGAATGTAGAACCATAGGTGTAGCCCAGTTCAGAGTTGTAATAGCTGCCGTCGCCGTTGTCTGTGTCTTCGCTTGCAGAAGCGGTGAAGGATGTCGCCAGAGAGGCTACCATCGTCGCAGCAAGCAAGATGCTCATTACTCTTTTCTTCCTCATGAAAAAACCTCCTTAAAATGTGTGGTAACCACCGGGAGCCGTATCAGCCCGATTCCGGCCGTATCGGCGGCTACAAGTTTTATTTCTGATTACAGTGGAAAGCCAAAACAGCGCCTCCACTATAACTCGCAGCAAAACCAGCTGCTCACTCCAGAATCTGACGATTCTGGAGTTAACCTGCAGAATTCACTGCCGCAAGCGCCGCGAACCTCCTGCAAGTTATATCATAAGCCCTCTGTCTGCAGCCGCATCCATCTGCCGGAAGCACCGTCAGAGTGGGTGCGGATGTTCGTCATCCGCAGACCATCATACAGGGCAAACGATCGGTTATCTTTCCATCAGCCCTTTACGCCGCCGAGCATCATGCCCTGGACGAAATACTTCTGGATGAACGGATACACGCAGATGATCGGCGCGGCCGTAAGCACCATCGCGCAGGATTTGATATTTGCCGCAATCGCGATCGTCTCTCCTGCATCCTGTGAAGTCGAAGAACCGGCCGTGGAAATCAGGTTTCTCAGGTAATAAGCCACAGGCCATTTGCTCTGCGTATCCAGATACAGGAATGCGTTGAACCAGTCGTTCCAGTACATAACCAGATAAAACAGTACCATGGTCGCGATGATCGGCTTGGAGAGCGGAAGCGCAATCCGGAAGAACACTCCGTATTTGTTCAGTCCGTCCATCTCACCAGCCTCTTCGAGCTCTTTCGGAACCGTCTCAAAGAAGGAGCGCATCAGGATCACATAATAAGTAGAGATCAGGGACGGGAGAAGGAAGGCCGCTACGGTATCCTGCAGTCCCAGGTTAATCATCAACAGGTAGTTCGGGATCATGCCGCCGGCAAAGTACATCGTAAAAATGATGAACGGGCCGACAAACTTATTGCCCCACAGTTCTGACTTCGACATCGGATAGGCCAGCAGAGCCGAGAAGAACAGTGCCAGACAGGTACCGGTGACAGAGTAAACAATCGTATTGATGTAGTCCGGAATAAAAACTCCGTTCGTAATTACATAAATATATGTACTCACGCTGAAATCTACCGGAAGAAGACCTACCTTACCTGCAACAATCGCGTCATAGGAAGAGAACGACTGCGCAATCAGGTATAAAAACGGGTAAAGCATGACCACGCAGATCAGTATCATGAGAATCGTGTTGCATACGGTAAATATACGGTACCCCCGGGAGACCTTAATCGCGGTACCACTGTGTTTCTTTGCCATCGTAGTTCCTCCTTCCTTAGTACAGGCCCGTGCCGGCGACCTTCTTGGACACGTTATTAGCCACAGTCAGGAGTGTCAGGTTGATGATGCCCTGAAACAGACCAACCGCCGTTGCATAGCTGTAATTACCGGATCCGAGGCCCATACGATATACATATGTAGCAATAATATCGGCTGTCTCATAAGTCGTAGGCTGATACAGAAGGAATACCTTCTCAAACGCGCCGGAACCGCACAGTGATCCGATGTTCAGAATCAACAGTGTCGAAATCGTCGGGAGGATCGACGGCAGCGTCACATAAAGGCACTGCTGGAACTTACTCGCCCCGTCCAGCTCCGCCGCCTCGTACATATCCGGACTGATGCCGGCCATGGCCGCCAGGTAGAGGATCGTATTCCATCCAAGTCCCTGCCATACACCGGTCACCACAAAGATCGTCGGGAACCACTGGGGCAGACTGATAAATTGAATCGCGTCTCCGCCAAGGGATGTAATGAAGCTGTTGATCGGGCCGCTGGTGGAGAGAATCTCACGCACCATACCGGCTACGATAACCATGGAAATAAAGTGCGGCAGATAAGAGATCGTCTGCACGACTTTCTTAAACCTCGTATTCTTTACTTCATTCAGAAGCAGGGCAAAAACAATTGTGATCGGAAAGCTGATGATCAGATACTCAAAGTTCAGAAGCAGAGTGTTCCGAAATGCTCTCCAGAAATTAGAGTCCCGGACGAACTGCCGGAAATATTTCAAACCGCTCCATTCGTCTCCAAAAATACTGCTGCCTGCGCGGTAGCGGCGGAACGCGATGATATTGCCCGCCATCGGCACGTAGCGGAAAATGATGTAATACACAAGCGGTATCAGCATCATCGAGTACCACTGCCAGTACTTGCGTATATGCCTGCCCAGAGTTTCTCTCGGAGGCGTCTTAGCAGAAACGGCACTGCTGCTCTTTGTTTTCGTTGTCTCGGCCATTTTTCTTTCTCCCTTCTCTTAATATTACGACCAAATATGGTAACATTATTGCACAAAAACTTTTTCGTTGCTTACCAGTTTTTGCGCATTATGACGCCAGTTATTGCTTTTTTATTTTTTTCTCCGTCAACTTTTCCCCAACGGGCTTTTTTCTTCTTTTTCCAGCGAAATTCGATTCTCAGTTATTGCTATTTTTTCAGTCTTATGCTATACTTTCGGAAATTTGGAAAAGTCACATGAAAAAGCTGCTAAAAGAGCGCATTTGCTGATTTCTGCCTGTCCGGCCTGCCCGGATTTTGCAGCTGTCGGGAAATGTTTGCTTAATTTCGGAATACAGGATTCTGCCTCCATTTTTGCAAATGTGAAATCTTTGATACGTGTGTCAGAGTGCATGCGCTCCATTTGTGCCGGATTTATGCAGTATTTTTCGCGCAATTTTTGCTTACCAAAGTTGAAAGACGGATGCTATATACTATCATACGTACCTCGCAGCAGATGCGGGGTACAGTCCTGAATAGTTACAGATAAATTTCAGATACAGACTTCAGAAAGGAAGTGCCAATCGAAATGCTGAATTCATCGCTGACCCTGGATCCTGAACTTCTGAAAATCGGGATGCAGGACTCCTATGGCTATCACCGGAAAATAGACAGCGACCAGGAAAAGGTCCATTATCGCCCGGATACTACCCTGCGGTTTTTCATCAACAGCCAGACGGAATCTTATCCGATGCACTGGCATCAGGCCACGGAGATGATCATGCCCCTTGAGAACACCTACAAGGTGGTAGTCGGCCAGGCGGAATACGTACTGAATCCCGGAGACATCCTGCTGATCCCAGGGGGGGCACTTCATCATCTGATTGCACCGTCCTCCGGTCTGAGACTGATTTATATTTTTGACATGGAAGCCCTCTCCGGTCTCAGAGCATATGCTTATTTTACAGCCTTTTTTTCCCAGGAGGTGCTGATCACGCCGGACAACTGCCCCTCCATCCATGAAGAAGAAACCTCTCTGCTTCTGTACCTGATCCGCGAATACTTCTATGGAGGTCCCCTGCGCGAGCTGAACTGCTACGCCGGTCTGCTTCACTTTTTTGCCAACTACGGTGAATACCGGATGCAGCAGGACGAAGTCGTCCGCACAGCACAGAAGCCCGCCCTGAAGCAAAATCGCCTCTACGAAAAGCTGAGTACGGTTTTTGATTATATGGACCAGCATTACAGTGAAGATCTCACTCTGGAAACTGTCGCCTCGGTCGCGGGTTTTTCCAAATACCACTTTTCCCGGCTGTTCAAGCAGTGCTCCGGATACAATTTCTACGACTATCTGTGTATCCTGCGCATCCGCGCCGCAGAAAATCTGCTGTTCTCCCCGGACCTGACCATTACCGAGGTCGCTCTGCAGTCCGGCTTTTCCAGCCTGTCCACCTTTAACCGGACCTTTAAAAAGAAAAAAGGCTGCACACCGTCCGAATACCGGGCATTGTGCAGCCGGAAAATATATGATGAATAAATGCAAGCCCCAGGAGGGCACTCTCGGACACGCTCTCGCTCACGAAACACCGCAGCGATACTAAGGACTGCGCCTGACAGCCTGGCTTCAGCTTAGAGCCAACGACGTTTTCATAGTCCGGCGGCATCCCTTTGTCGAAAGCGTTATGTTAACTCAATCTGTCTCACAGACTCTTGAGAATCTCACGTTCCCTGTTCTGGCAGGTGAAAAGGATGACCTGGCGGCCGCTGTTTTTCAGCCAGCGCAGAGTGGCTTCAAGGCGGCGGTCATCGTACATTGCGAAGGTCTCATCAAGGATGACCGGCAGCGAAGTTTTATCCATAAACAGCTCTCCAGCCGCCATGCGCAGCGCGAAATAAATCTGCTGCAGGGTGCCGCCGCTGACCTGGTTTAAACCCAGCACCCGCTCGGGCGTGTGGATCCGGACCTCCGCAGTGTCATCCAGCACAATGCGGTTGTACCTTCCCATCGTAATCTCTTCTAAAATTCCTGAAGCGATCTCGTTGATGCGTCCCCCGTTCGTCCTGAAAATGCCATCCGATATCTCGCAGATGCGGTCAATCGCCAGCGTCAATGCAGCAATTTCTGTATCTGCGCTGCCAATACGGACATGCTCCTGGTAGAGAACCTCCAGGTCATCCTGCAGGCTTTTGTATTCCTCTTCCCGTTTCCGAAGCTCATCCAGCAGTCCAGGCGGGCATTCCGCCGCAGCTGTCTTTGCGTCATCTGCTGAAGCGTTTCCTTTTCTCCCCGGCCGGAACAGAGCATAAATGCCCAGCGCCATTGCCCAGAATATGACCGTAAACACGCCCAGGAAAATGCGTATGGCGTCCTGCGATGTAAGAAAAATCCCTGCCATTGTCAGTGCCCCTGCGATAAAAAGCATGGCAGTCAGCAATCCGCGCATCGCGGGAGAAATGCCGGCTTCCTCTTTTTCGGGATATTCGCCCTGGCCTGCGTCTCGCACAAATCCAGTCCCATTCCGGTAAGCCTCCGCCTGGGCACGCAGCTGTTCTATTTCCGCCCGCAGTGCGTCTGCCCGGCTCTGCTTCTGTGAAATCTTTTCCTCCAATGCTGACTCTTCCTTCTTTTTCTGCTGTTCGCACTGCCGTTTCTTTTTGCGCAGAATCTGCAAAGCTCTGGAAACATCAATCCCGCCATCCATGGACTGGTCACTGTTGACCATACGGCGGCGAAGCTCCTCGGCGAGCGCCTCGTCCGTCTCACATCCTGCCTGGGGGATAAATACAGAATTCACAAATGCAGCCTCACTGATCCCGCCGAGCAGCTGATCCAGATCCTCCTGCGGATGCTCCGATTCAAGGATCCGTGTCTCACAGACGAGATTCAGCGGCTTCGTACTCCGGTCAAAACAGCGGTCAATGCGGTAGACCTCTCCATTCTCCACCACACGCATGCTTCCCAGAAATGCCCCCGGCGAATCCCAGGGCTGCCGGATCTGGTATTCATCCATCTTCGCGGCCCGGCCGCGGGCACGGTTCAGGCCAAAAAACATGGCCTTTATAAAAGAATGGATCGTCGTCTTGCCCGTCTCATTTCCCCCATAAATAATATTGATACCGGGACGAAATGTGATGTGATGATCCGAAAATCTTCCATATTTTTTTAAAATCAGTTCCTGTATCTCCATACTTCCACTCCCCTCCGTTTATGCTGCCGCTGCCAGCCTCTCCCCTTCAGCCCTGGCTATAATTTCTGTCAAAATGGCACATACGTTCTTTTCTGCAGCTCATCCTCTGCGCTGCGGGAAAGAACCCCGTGAACGTGCCCGGGATAATCACGTCTGACAGAGCTCATCCCCTGCGCTGCGGGAAAGACCCCCGCAAAGCAGGAATCCGCCAAACGGCATGCCTGCTATGCGCGATCCCTGTCTTTTTCCTCAGCAGTTTTCCGGATACAGCAATGCTTCCAGCCCCAGGGTAAGGGCTTTCTGCTCCACCTGGCTCTTCGGCTCCGTCCCAAAGCTCTCGATATAATTGCCGATCAGGCTCCCCCGGTACTTCTGCCGCAATTCTTCCAGATGAAAAGCAGGAACCGTACGGTCCTCTATTTCCAGGATCCGCCCGCATTTTAAGTATTCTCCGATATCCGGGCGGAAGCCCGGATGGCGAGCCCCTGTGAGTGTGATCTGATAAGTGTCCTGGCTGCCCTTTTCCCGTATCATGGCGGCAATCTTTTCGCGCACGGAAAACGCAGTATCCTCCTCAGTCACAGACACTTCTTCTTTACGGTACTGCCTCCGGGCCTTCTCCACAAAGATAAGCTTTACTTTTTTGCGCTGCACCTCCCCGATCATATAGCCGTGCGGCCCGATATCCTCGCGGTCAATCGGCTCCAAGGCTCCCGCATACATGGCCAGGTTGCGGATAAACACCTGCGGCCGGTGGATGTGTCCAAGCGCGATGTAGTCAAATCCCGCCGCAGAGAGCTTCTCACGGTTGATCGGGATATGCCGCGCATCGCCTCCGTGCGCAAGGAGAATTTTAAAATAATCATTTTTTTCACTGCGATGTTGTCGTAAAGCGGCAGCGGAATTTCCTGCTCATAGTAGCTGAAACCATAAATTTCTGTTTTCAGCTCTGGAAGCCGCACACGTTCACATTCCCGTGAAAACATGCAGACCACGTTCTCGTTCCATGGGTAGCCGCGGTAGGGCGACCCGGGCGCGAGATAATCATGATTGCCCGCCATCAGCACCACTGCCGTGTTTTCCAGAGTCGAAAACAGGTAGTTGACTTCTTTCAGCTCCCGCGGCTCCGGCTGGCGGTGAAACAGATCCCCTGCGATCAGCAGTAAATCCACCTTCTTTTCCTTCGCGTCCGCAATACACTGGCGGAAGGTTTCCCACAGCTCCCGTCCCCGGTCCTTTGACCAGACATAACCGTGATCCGGGGCCGCTCCCAGATGCACGTCCGCAATATGCATAAAACGCATACAATACTCCCCCTTTATCTCCTGCTGCCTTCCGGCATTGATTTTTTCGATTGATTTTTGCGATTAATTTTTTCGATTGATTTTTTCACATTGATTTTTTTCTATAAATTTTTTATAGTATACCATAGTTTTTTTATCTGAGCTATGTTATAATTCCTGTAACTTTATACAAATCTTACTACAGGAGGAAAAAAGAAATGAGCAAAATTGTAGACGAGTTCAAAGCCTTTATTATGCGCGGCAATGTCATCGACATGGCAGTCGGCGTAATCATAGGTGCAGCATTCAGCAACATTGTCAATTCTCTGGTCAATGACATCGTGATGCCGGTAGTCACCCTGGTAACCGGGCGTATCAATTTCACCGATCTGATGATTCCCCTCGATGGAAACAGCTACTCTACTCTGGCCGCCGCGCAGGAAGCGGGCGCTTCTGTCATCGCCTATGGTAATTTCATCCAGATGGTCGTAGAGTTTTTACTGACTGCACTGGTAATCTTCTTCGCAATCAAGGGGATCAACAAGCTCCACAAGCCTGCTCCTGAGCCAGAAGTCACTACCAAAATCTGCCCGTTCTGCAAGTCGGAAATCAATAAGGAAGCTACCAAATGCCCGAACTGCACATCGGCCCTGTGAGCTTCTGAAATGCATGATATTTTCATATGTATCTCGCAGTAAGTGTGGGATACTGTCCTGAATCGTTACCTGAATTGTACATAGAATGAGCGAGCAGGGGCGGGTTTTTCCGGCTCTGTGTATAAATACAGACCAGCCCGGCAAGATGTCTCACACAGGACACACCGCCGGGCGTTTTTACAGGCAGAAAAACCGTTTTCTCAATGATCAGCAGCACATGATCGGGACTCCCATACGCATACCGCCACCGCCTCCGCAGCAGCAGCTGCAGACCAGCCAGGCCATGCACAGCCTCGTGCAATAATTGCCGGCATGCGACATTGGGTTCCCATATTCTTCACCCATCGACTGATACCATCGTCCGCCGCCTTCCATTTCAGAAAGGAGCTGGCGGTACTGCAGATTGTTCGGCTCCATCTGTACAGCTTTCTGCGCATGGTCAAGAGCCAGAACATTGTTTCCGCGTCCGGAATTTGCCAGCGCACTGAGGTAATACCAGCGCGCAGTGCGGTTGGAAATCCCGTTCAGGACATTGATTGCCTCATCGTAACGATTACTGCGGATATAATTCTCCGCCGCTCTCAGATGCGGGTCTTCATTCGCTGAGGAAGAAGAACCGTAACTGCCGGATGAGCCGCCGTTATAATTGCCGTAACCGCCAAACCCTCCGAATCCGCCATAGCCTCTGCCATAGCCGCCGGACGAAGAGGAGGACGATGAGGACGACGACCTGCCGCCGCTCTGCTTCGCCTCATAGCTGCCCTCACCATGCTCTTTATCATACATGATCTGCTGATAGGCCTGCTGCACTTCCTTGAATTTCTCCTCGGCCTGTGCTTTATTCGGGTTGTTAATATTCGCGTCCGGATGATATTGCCTGCTCAGTCTCCGATAAGCTTTTTTGATTTCTTCTTCGGAAGCTCCCCTCGATACACCCAAAACCTCGTATGGATCTTTCATATTCTCCTCCAACGCCGTGTTTCTCTTTCGAAACCGCCGTATATCCTGTCATGAATCATGACTGCTGTCCTTTTGCCGCCCGGCCTTCTCCTGCAGCGCCGCATACTTGCACCAGACGCCGGAGTACAGGATATTGCGGATAATCGGTGCGTACTCCAGAACCGGCAGACGCTCAAACGCGCGAGAAGCCTCCGTCATCATGGCGGTCAGGACTTTCTGAATCTCTGTCTTCGCAGGCTCCTGCCAAATGTCTTCCGCCAGGTTTTTGCACAAATCCAGAGCCGTACCTCCCGGGACAGGGCTGCCAGAAACACCTTCTCCGGATGCATCGCCATCAAGGACAGATTTTCCAGAAAGTGCACTGCCCTCGTCATCAAAGGCTGTCTCCCCGGAGGAGAGGCTGCCAGGTACGCCATTTTCTGAAATATTCCCAGATGTCATAATAGCCGCAAACAGATTATAATTTCCTTTTTTACAGTCTTTGCCGATGTCTTCCAGGGCATCCATCAGATAAATAAATTTCCCCAGATAAAAGCCGATCTGCCTCAGATCGTCCTGCCAGATATCCTCTTTCCAGACAAACAGCTCCGCCAGAAAATTTCCCGTCAGCCCCGCCACGTAGTCCAGATCCGCCGCGCGGTCAGCCGCACAGAGCGTCCCCTTCTGCTGATCGCTCCACTCTCTTTCCACCTCGTGCAGCAGATGAATATTCTCCTCGACTGCCTTTGACTGTCTCGGATAACTGGCTGCAATTTTTTCATAGGAAGATTTCAGCAATGCCGAAAGGGTCTTTCCGGACAGTTTATGCTCATCTTCCCAGTCATCCCTGGCCTTTTGATAAGCCAGCAGCACGCACATATCCGCCGCATAGCTGACTGCGTCATTTTGGGCCATCGCGTGCCTGTGCACCGGATGAGGCAGACATCGTTTTTCTTCAAACAGGGTCTCCGGCTCATAAAGGCCGGTCAGCAGGATTGCGAGAAAGGTCGTGTCGTAGTTCAGCACCATCTGCGCCCTCCTGCCGTAGCGATGATGCAGCTCCTGGCATAACCCACAATAAAAGCTGCGGTAGGTCGTGTACTCTCTCAGTTTCAGCTCCTGCTCATTAATATAAATATAACCAAACATCCTTTTTCAGCTTCTCTTCTGAAATTCCTTGCGGCATTTCGGGCAGGTGATGCAGATTTTCCCTTTTCCGCGCGGAATGCGGATCTTCTGTCCGCAGGAAGGACACTTATAAATATGGTAATCCTTCGACTGCTTTGCGCGCCGTTCTGCTTTGCCAAAGCGCCCCCGGATACTCTGGATGATATTCATATATTTTTCATTCTCTGCGCTGCGCTGCACATAATTTCTCGAAAACATCCGAAAATAACTCCAGACCAGCAGGATGAGCGCAAGAAGATAGATAATCGGCTGACTGGTAAAAATGTTAATGATCAGCAGTACCAGGCAAGCAGCCAGCGTAAATCGGGACAGGTCATCCGAGCCGTACCGCCCGGACATGAAGTTCGAAAAAAAATCCGACAGTTTCCTTCTCATAAAATAATGCGCCTCTCATTTCTTTGTAATTATATACTGTAATTCGGGCGGCAAAAAGTCTGGCAGTGAAATACAGTGGTTCCATTTCCGACCTTTTGTCCCTTGTACCATAATATTGTAGAAACTTTACGCCTAATTCCAGGGAATGTCAACGGATAGCTTTTTAATTTCACAGAAATTTTATACATCATCTGAGGCTGTTACGGGTCGCGCACGGCCAGAAATTCCGGCATCAGCTCTGCGGCTGTTCCGAATCAGGCGCCTCCGAAAAATACATCCGCGCGGCAAAGACTCCGCCCTCCAGGGAAAGCTCAAAGCGGCCGTCCAACAGCTCCGTCAGGTTCTGCGCGATGGAAAGTCCCAGTCCGCTGCCCTCTGTACTGCGGCTTAAATCTCCCCGGACAAAACGCCCGGTCAGCTCGTCCACCTCCACGTTAATCGGATCGCGGGATACATTCTGGATCTCAATCATGATTTCCTGCTCCGACAGGAAAGATCCCCGACCGGACGCAGCACTTCCGAAGCGTTTCCAGTCATGAACACCCGCGGCTTTGCTCCGGGATAAATCCTGCTCTGAGCCATCTGCTGCACTTCCGGAGTGTTCCGGTCCAGGATCATCTGCTGCGCCTCCCCGCTTTAAAATCACCTTCACCTCGGTATCCTCTTTCGCGTATTTACAGACATTCCCCAGCAGATTTTCCAGAATACGCCAGAGCTGCCGTCCGTCCGCCATGATAAAAACCGGCTTTTTTTCCAGCTGCCACGCAATCGTCAGGCCATGCTCTTCCAGGCGTTCCTCAAACTCCCCGCAGGCCTGCATCAGCATACTCTGCACCTGCAGCCGTACGATCTCCAGCTCAATATTGCCGGAACTGATTTTGCTCGCTTCCACCAGATCCTCCGTCAGCTGTTTCAGCCGCTGGGATTTCTGGTCAAGCACCTCAATATACCCCCGCGCCCGCTCTGTCAGGAGCGTCTCCTTTTTCAGCAGATCGACATAATTGACTATCGAGGTGAGCGGCGTCTTCAGGTCATGCGAAACATTCGTGATCAGCTCTGCCTTCAGCCGTTCATTTTTCACAATGGCTTCCAGAGCACCGCAGAGACTCTCTCCCATCTCATTGACTGCTTCTGCCATTTTCCGGGAGTCTCCCTGCAGAGCCTCGCTGTCTATCCGGTAGTTCAGATCGCCCTGGGATATCTGGTGAATACCCTCATAAATGCTCTGTTTGCCGGCCATATCGCGCATCAGATACAGCAGGACCGCAATATCCAGCAGGACCACCAGAACCAGTCCGCTGCGTCCGAATAACAGAAGAAACACAAAATTCAGGACAAAAAAGCCAATATAAAACACTATCAGCTGGCCGGAAGCAGCCCGTGAAGAATTCACCCCTCTCCAGGTCACGAGCAGCGTACGCGTGACGGAATTGGACAAGAGTGTCTTCGCCCGAAACCGCCGGACAAACGCCAGTACCGCTGAGAGGAACACCAGATAAGCGGTGCCCGCCACAAATGCTGCTTTCAGCTTTTCTTCTCCCGGCAGCACCTGAACCACACGCTGCCACTCGGCCGCGATCAGCGTATAAATAATCAGGGCTATCAGGTATACTCCTGCCGCCAGCTCGGTTGGAATGGAATCAATCCGCAGCAGCATCGGCCAGGTATCTCCTTCTTTTCTGCCCGCCGCCATACAAGAGCATACAAAGCAAAGCAATAAAATCACAAGGCCAACCCCGGCGCCGGCGCACGCTCTCCAGACAATGGTTTCCCGCTGCGCGTAATAATCTGACCAGGTCTGCAGCTCATCGCTCACCGGATAGGAGGTGTCCACCGCCAGATACACCTTCTCATTCGTACTGACAAACCGTTCCTGCAAAAACCATTCGGATGCTTCCGCATTCAGCACCCGTTCCGGGTTTGTCACCATGATGTTAAAGCTGCGCTCCCCTTCATAAAGGCTGGTAAACGCTTCTTCTGCCTCGGCCAGAGCAACCGCTTCTTCATAGGAATCCGCCTGGATGTTTGTATAAATCTCTCCGTTTGTCGTGTTTTCAATGTAATAAAGCAGGTTGGACGGCGCCTCATCCGACCAGCTCTCATCCTGCTCGGTGGTATACTCCACATAATGCGCGTAGAGATCTGCGCAGGCCTCGTCCAGCAGTGTATACATCTCCTCGACGTATCCGGCCGGATCCGAGTACCAGCGGGAACATTCCGCAAGGGTAATCCCGGTCACCGGCAAAATGGTCTCCAGGGTATCGGACCGCTCATCGAGTATCTCG
>JAJQFO010000087.1:1716-3174 GCA_021201095.1 Lachnospiraceae bacterium | reverse complement strand
GGCAACGCACTTCTGAAGCATGGTTATTGTCTGAAAATCTTCAACACGATCAACTTCAAAAAGAGCCAGCATTACAACCCGTTCGCCTATATCCATTCGGAAAAAGATATTTTAAAACTTGTCACTACGCTCATCACCAACACAAAGGGCGATGGAAAAGCCGGGGACGAGTTCTGGACAAAAGCGGAGACACTGCTTTACTGTGCGCTGATCGGTTATATCCATTACGAAGCGCCGGTCGAGGAGCAGAACTTTGCTACTCTGATCGAATTTCTGAATGCGATGGAAGTGAGGGAGGATGATGAGGATTTTGAGAACCCGGTGGATCTGATGTTTAAGGAGCTGAAACGGAAAAAAACCAAATCATTTTGCAGTGCGGCAGTACGCCAAATTTAAACTTGCTGCCGGAGGTATAAAGTGTAGATAAGATTTTAGTACATATCGAAAAAACCTTGAAAATAAGGGAAATTTCGGTATCCAGTAAAATCTTATCCGCACATTTTTTTGAAAGGAGGAAGGCCAGATGGCAAAAAAGAAGCAGCCGGACATTACCGCTTTATATGAGAGGCTAAGCCATGACGATGATTTGCAGGGTGAGAGCAACTCTATATCAAACCAAAAGCGCGTCCTTGAAGATTATGCCCGGCAACAGGGATTTTCCAACATTCGCCATTACACAGATGATGGAATCTCTGGCACCCGCTTTGACAGACCCGGTTTCCAGGCAATGATGAAGGATGTAGAAAACGGAAAGGTGGCCGTGATCTGTCTGAAGGACATGAGCCGTTTCGGGCGCGATTATCTTCAGGTTGGTACCTATATGGAAGTGATCCGTAAAGCCGGGGTACGCCTGATTGCCTTGAATGATGGTGTAGACACGCTCAAAGGGGATGATGAGTTTACTCCGTTCCGCAATATCATGAATGAGTGGTACGCACGGGATACTAGCAAGAAAATCCGATCCGCTTTTCAGGCAAAGAACATGGCCGGGAAACACACCGCCAGCGCACCGAGCTACGGTTATCTGAAATCATCAGATGATAAGGAACAGTGGGTGATCGACCCGGAAGCGGCTCCGATTGTAAAGAGGATATTTCAGATGTCGATGGATGGGAAAGGACCTTATCAGATTGCAAAGATTCTGTCTGACGAGAAAGTCGAAATTCCGGCCTACCATCAGCAGAAGCTCGGCATTGGCCTCTGGAAAACCAGAGAGATTAAAAACCCGTATAACTGGGGAAGTTCCACCATCGTCCACATCCTCGAAAATCCTGTTTATTTGGGTCATACCTGCAACTTCAAGACACGGAAGCATTTTAAGGACAAAAAAAGCCATTATGTCGATCCAAGTGAGTGGACGATCATTGAAAACACACATGAAGCAATCATTGATCAGGATACCTTTGATAACGTAAAGCGGCTGCGGACAAATATCCGCAGGTATCCGGATGGATGGGG
>JAJQFO010000087.1:0-1616 GCA_021201095.1 Lachnospiraceae bacterium | reverse complement strand
GACAAGCGGTATCAGCTTCTGGATGCCCAATACGCGAGCGAACAGGATTCTCTGGAAAAAGAGATACGGGAGCTGAAAACGGCTGATGAGAAATCGGAGAGCAAAGAACGGTCTGCATCAAAATTTATCGCTCTTGTCAAGAAGTATCAGGACTTCGAGGAACTGACTACACCGATGCTGATTGAGTTTGTGGACAAGATTCTGGTGCATGAGCGGGAGTTTAAGGGCAGATTGGATTCACCGCAGACGATTGAAATTTATTTTAATTTCATCGGGCAGTTTTCCGTTCCTCATGATGAAACAGTGCCAACGCCGGAAGAAATTGAACTGGAGCAGCGTCGGGAAGCTATCCGAAAGAAGCGGCACGAAGAATATTTGAGAAGTAAATCTACTGGCTGGCAGTCCACCTACTACTGGAAAAATAAAAGGGCTAAGAAAGAAAAGCTGGATGCAGCTAAGGAGAAGATCAGAGCAGAGGACAGGGAGAACGGCGTTTATTATCTCCCGAATCAGCAGGAAGCAGAGCAAACCGAACAGCCACAGGAGGTAGCACTATGACAGAATGGAAGAAGAAAATTCACGACAACAGCAATGGTCTGGATTATGTACGTGCAGGAGATTATTACATTCCCGACATCGGTCTGCAGGAGAAAGAGGAGCAGCGGCCTATCGGGAAATGGGGACGGATGCATCTGCAGTATCTCCGGGAGAACCGTCCCATCGCTTACACGGAGCTGACGCTTTCCGGCAAAATGGCCACCTATCTCGCAGACATCAATGAACAGGCACAGGAGCGGCTTGAAGTAATCATTGATCAGATGAAAGCAGCCGAGAATGTGACTGAGGATTTAAAGTGGCGCGATTGTTGGAAGTGGGTGCAGTCGATGAACGGCATCCGCAGCCGGGCGGAGGAAATCGTGCTGACCGAGATTGTGTATATTTGAGGAGGCGATGATTATGAGATACCGGATTGAATATGCAGACGGAAGGTGCTGCAACTACGCGAACGGCAGAAATGACTTGCTTGAATGGCTGAAACTCCTGCGAGACGAAAAAATCACAGACATTCGGAAAGTATATAAAAGCGGAGCAACTGACTCTGTGATGGAAACCTATAAGTCATATCTTAATAAGTAAGGCAGATAAAAATTGAATAAAGAGACATGGAGCCGTTCCTTGTTGCAGGAGCGGCTTCATTCATACATAGGGACTGTCCATCGGCAGTCCTTAAATTTTTCCAGAATCGAAAGGAGATCAAAAACTATGAAATGCTACTGCAAATTTACCAACTACGAAAAACTGGCGTGGTGTACGTTCGGCTGTCCGAGCAGAGAGAGAACCATCGACAATCTGCGTATTGCGGCACAGATCGAAACCGACCCGGAAAAAAGTGAGAAGCTGCTGAAACTGATTGACAAGATTCAGCGAAACCTTCCTTTTGGCTCTGATTATCAGCATGACTTCTACACTTGTTCCCATGAGCTGGAGCAGCTCATGATACAGAACGTGCTGGACTATCAGGCAGCTACGGGTGATTTGGAGAATGGGAGTCCGTGGAAGAATTACGCCATGGCACTGCTTGTCAGTTCGTTCTGTACCGCGGACAAATGTCAGAC
>JAJQFO010000337.1 GCA_021201095.1 Lachnospiraceae bacterium | reverse complement strand
CCGCACCGGTGTCAATATCCACCATGCCGCGTCCATCCACTGCACCGCAGCTTCCGAGCGTCTCCACCGTCTGCTTGTGCAGGAAACGGCCAACATTCCCGTCCGCATCCTTCAGATAAACGCCATGGTTCTTCCCGGTCTCGACCTTCTCCTTAATGGAAAGTGCCGCCGCTCCCGCGCCGTAGAAATCAATCTGCAGGGCGTTAAAAAGAAGCAGCACATCACCAGAGCAGACCAGCATTCCTTCGGAAATACGACTTGCTACGGTACTCATGCCAATTAAAAATTCATCAAAAAGCGTCGACCTCCGACCACCTGGCAAGATACGCGGCACCGGGGAAAACAGCTTCCCGCAGGCTGAATACTGCGGCACGCGCTTGCTGTCGCCGCCGGAATGAATGACCAGAATGCGCTTTCCCTCAAAAGGATTCCGACGCAGTCCATCCAGAGAGCCAGAATACACCTGCGCACTCTGCATGTTTACCTCCGCATTCTTGGCATTCTCCACATTCTCAGTCTGCTCAGTCTTCTCGGCATCCTCAGCCTTCCCGGCATCCTCAGCCTTCTTGGCATCCTCAGCCTTCTTGGCATCCTCAGCCTTCTTGACATCCTCAGCCTTCTTGACATCCTCAGCCTTCCCGGCATCCTCATACTCCTTCACATACCGAATCGCGGAAAAGGTCGCGCCGCCGCTGCCAACCCTCTGGCCGTTCAGATCCGGAATCACCGCATAATGCGTCCGGGAAGGGATCTGATGATTTTGAAGCCGATGCTCAATCTGCATCTCATAGGCCTTTGCCTGGTCGTCATTGCTCGCCGTCAGGATCACATAATCCCACACCGTCTGCTTTTCATTTGTCAATGATTCCATAAAAAAATCGAGCGCGTCCTGATAGGACTGGCGCTCGAAAAGCGTTGTATACTGATTCATAAAATACTGCACCTTTCTTCCTCCCTATATCTATTGCTATCCCAAATACTCCTCCAGAGCTTCAACAATCCTGTCGGCGGCAGGATTGCCCTATTCTTCTAAAAAAAGACAAAATAATAGAGCCCTTACGGGCTCTGTCTAATATTGTTTTCAAATTAATTGGCCTTCAAGCATTTCCATATTTCCTTACAGTCCTTAGGTATCGCTATAAAGTGAAGGGCGTTTCTTCACCATTAGAACATGTGCCCACCGGCACGCATACAACATCCGGCCACATTTGTGGCCGGACTATAAAATCAGCAGAACAGTATATTATCTATATTTTATCTTTTGTATATACATGTTTGTTTCAGAAACTTAAGCATCAGATTCGCTTTGCGAGTTCTGCGCGTTCTTCCTCTGATACATCCAGCAAATCCATTGCCTTTTCAGCAGAGATTCCCATCTTCTGCATCAGCTTCTTCAGATTTTGCAGCAAGGTTTCAAATTTGCCTTCGCGCAATCCCTCCTGCTTTCCTTCACGCAATCCTTCCTTCATTCCTTCGCGAAAGATTGTCTTTGTCTCGTATTCCAGTACTTTTCCGCCCATAACTGAATTCACCCCTTTTTTGACATTTTCGTATTTCTTTGCCAGATTTTCCAGTACTTTATGGGACATTTCCACGATCGTCTTTCTGGTGTATGCGCTGATCTTTCCCTGCAGTTGTAATTCGTCCAGCTCGTTCATGATCCTCACATACTCTTCTTCTAAATGGGCCAGTTTCTCCTGATCTTTGTCATATTCTTCCAAATATTTCTCATGTGAAAAAATATAAAACGGCAGCAGGAATAGCAGCCCTTTCTGAAATATTTCGTCCAGTTCGTATTTTTGAGACTTCATCACAAACACATCTATGGATAAGCTTCCTCCCGATGCGCTTATTTTGATCGTCATCTTATCTGGTGTGTTTTTCGTGCTTCGCAGAAACAGCACTGCACAATTCGGAATCGTTACTTCCAGGATATTGCCGACCAGTTCGCCTTCGTCTAATGCAACCTGGGTCGCATATTCGAAGATTCTGACCAGCATACTGCTGTCTGCGGTGCTCTGTACTTCATATAAGTACTTTTTAGGTTCCTTTTCTCCAATAACTGTAAAGCTGCTGTCCGTGACGCGCTTGTCCGCTTTCCCATCCTGCTGATTGATGTAATGTTCGTTTTTGGCAAAGGTGATCTTTTCATCTCCTCTGTAATGCTCGCCAAATGTCTCATTTAACACCGGCAGTATCAGGGTGCTGCAGTCATTGAGTAGTGTACGGGCCACGTCGTCATATGGCGTGGGGGATTGAGAATCCGTTTCGCTGTGCGCTGTATGATTGTTGTCCGGCACAGACTGTTCACCTCTGTTTCTTTAGGCTTTGATTCCTCCTCTTCCGTATGTTTGCTTTCAGGCTGCTCCGTCGCCTGAGATATTTCTTCTGTGTCTGCTGATGGGTTTATTATAGCTGATGATCGTGCAAAATACAACCGCAATCCGCAATCTCCTCAGCAGACAATTTTCGGTGCTCCGTGATGTGTAAAGATCTCGGATTAGCTGTATCGTGGATTTCACCGCCAATTTCCAGGTGATTTTCTGATCAAGTATAAAATCCACTCCAAGTCCCAGACTCAACAAAAGAACCGCTACTAAATCCGAAGCAGCATATCGTCTCCAGATTGAAGTGGTAATCTTATCTGTTTTGCCCCTCTTCTCCAGCACTCCCATAATTCCCCTATCTGCCATAAATGACAGACACGCAATTAGTCCACGTCATCATCCTCTTCATTTTCACAATCAAATTCATCCTCCCTGAGACATCCATCATCCGCCATCCAGTCCCAGATGATTTTCCTTTTTTCCGGGTGACTGTCCAGATATTTTTTCATTTTCTCCCCACATGGATGTTCTTTGCACTGTTCATCTCCATAAAGAAACCAGTTAATACCAATATCAAATTCCCTCTCCAGATCCGCCAGGAAATATGAGCCAATCTCCATTTCACCATCCAGAAATTCACTCACATCGTAAGAATGCCACCCTTGATGCTCCCGACAGTAATCCCAAAAGTCATATCCCCTGCTGGTAACAGTATGATAGATTCTATCTGCCTGAACCTGGCGTTCCTTTACAAGCTTCTGATGCTCCTTTCGTCTTCTCGCTTCCTCTTCGCTCACGATCTCCGGCATCAGTTTGCCGTCCTCATCGACCAGCAGATGCCGCTGGAC
>JAJQFO010000013.1 GCA_021201095.1 Lachnospiraceae bacterium | reverse complement strand
ATATAACCACAGTCGATCATCTGCTGAAGGAACTCAAATCCGGGACGCATATAGTCACTGTATTTGTTTTCTCCGCTGTTTAGAGCCGCAATCTCTGCCTCCGTATTTCCGCCGTTATATAAATCTGCATAAGCCTGGGCTAAAACAAACGTTTCCAGCCACCAACGATTCGCCCCCACCGGCGTCTCGATTCCGTTTTCTTTGAATACTCTGCAGCATTCCATAAAATCTTCCGGGGTCTCCGGCAGCTCCAGCTGATACTGGTCGAACATGTCTTTATTGATAAACAGACCGTAAGCCACCACCTCCTGTGGAATGGCCACCAGCTTTCCATTGATTGTATTGGCGGTTTTTACAACATCCCTCAGATTTTCGGCACATGCAAGCCCCGACAGATCCATCAGCAGTCCTTCTTCTCCCAATGTCTTAATCACATCCGGATTCAGCAGGTAAATATCATCCATATTGTTTCGCGCCCGGTCAAGCGCCACATCGTCATAAGTCCTGTCCTGATAATTTGCCGCCGTATATGTGATATAGCTGACGGACACGCCAAGCTCTTCCTCAGCCATGACAATTGTTTTGTCACAGGCGCTTCTTGCCACGTTTTCCGCATTCGGGTTCGTTTTTTCCATCGGACTGTACAGCGTCACAATCCGCGTTTCGGTTTTCTCCTGCTCCACTAAATTGAAATGCTCATTCTCCCCGCAGGCTGCAATGGTTAAGACCACCGCTCCTGTCAAAAATGCCGCTATTGCTTTCCTAATCTGATTCTTTTTTCCTTTTTCACGATCATTTTCTGATTACTCCTGATTGATTCCTGATTGATTCCTCTTTATTTGCTTTTCCGTATACACATTTTTGAATCACCTGCTTTAACAGTCCCATGTCGATTGGCTTTGCAAGGTGGACATTCATCCCGGCATTCAAAGCTTCTTTCTCATCTTCCGCAAAAGCATTTGCCGTCATGGCAATGATCGGGATTTCTCCCGCATCTTTCCGCGGCAACGCCCTAATCGCCCTTGTCGCTTCGTAACCATTCATCACCGGCATCTGAACATCCATGAAAATTGCATCAAACTCACCCTCTTTCGCATTTGCAAAGCGTTCCAGAGCCAGTCTGCCGTTTTCGACAATGTCACAGCTCGCACCCTCCATGGTCAAAATTTCCGACAATATTTCCGCATTGATCTCATTATCTTCCGCCGCAAGAAAATGCAGTCCCATAAGATTTCCGGCTTCTTCAGTTTCCGGTGCCTTACCCTCCCCGGATTCTTCTGCCTGTATTTCCGTGATCTTTTCTATCAGGGCAGATAGGAAAAACGGCTTCGCAAGCGTTCCGGTACATCTCAGCTGAAGCGCTTCTTCCATGGAATGCTTTTCTTCCATATGATCCGTCTTTTCCGCATCATGAGTCGTCATAAAAAGAAGGGGCACGCTTTGGGGCAAAAGATTTCTAATTTGCTCTAATGCCCGAACATCATCCATAACAGGAGAATCGGCATCCAACAATGCCAGCTGATAAATTTTTTGAATGTCCCCGGAATCCTGTAACAGAGAAAGCGCACTCTTTTCATCAGGCACGATGTCCACTGCAACGCCCATATCATCCATGAGCGTCTGAATGTTTTTGCCTTCCTGCTGATCATCACCCACAAAAAGAATCCGGGATATGCCGCTCTGCTCCCAAAACAGCTTATCCGTCTGCCCTTCAGGTATGCGGAATTCCAATTCTACCCTAAACAGGCTGCCTTTATCGACCTCGCTGAAAACTTCAATGGTTCCCCCCATTAACTCCACGATATTTTTGGTAATCGCCATGCCAAGGCCCGTGCCCTGAACCTTGTTCGTTGTACTGTTCTCCGCCCTTGTAAACGCATCAAAAATTGTTTTCAAATATTCCTGCGACATCCCATATCCATCATCTTCCACTTCGATCCGGATATGCTCAAACTGGCTGGAACGCTGTTTGAGGCCAATAATCCGAAACCAGATATTTCCTCCTTCCGGCGTATATTTAACGGAATTGGAAAGAAGATTTATCAAAATCTGATTGATTCTTGTTTCATCGCCAAGCAGGCGTTCATGCTTTATATCCTTTACTTCTACATGAAATTCCTGCGCCCTTGCGCCTGCCATAGGCCGGACGATCGCATCGACGGAAGATACCAGATCATTCAGCGTAAATTCTTCCACGGTCAGCACAACCTTTCCGCTCTCAATCTTGGAGACATCCAGAATATCGTTGATCAAGCCGAGCAGATGCTGTCCGGAGGACATAATTTTTTTCGTATACTCCCGCACCTTATCCGGATTTTCGGCATCTTTTGCAAGCAAGGCGGTAAAACCAATCACTGCGTTCATGGGCGTGCGGATATCGTGGGACATGTTCGAGAGGAACGTGGTTTTGGAATTGTTCGCCATCTGCGCCGCGTGCAGCGCTTCCGCCATCTGCTTGTTATGCAGCTCCCGCTCCGCCTCCCGTTCCCGCATGAGTTTTCTGTGCTGCCTTTGATTAAAGTAGTACAGGAGGCAGCACAGGAAGAATGCGATCAGCATAACTGCCACCACGATCAGAATATTCTGATTTACGGTCTTGCTCTCCCGCTGAATGGCTTCAATCGGCACGTATCCGATTAAATAAATCGTACCGCCGTTTACGGTCCATATATAATTCAGGGCGCTTTTTCCCCGTATATCATGGTAGAACATCATATTTTTCCCATTTTGGATACAGGCTTCCACTTCCGCCCGAAGTTCCGGGTCCTGAATGCCGTTTGCCCGGTAAAAGTCTTCCATGTTCAGATGCCCTGCGCTGCGCTCTCCCATACCCTTTGGTTTCAGCACGAATCTTTCCGTCTTGACATCCATAATATAAAGCATGGCCTGATTATCATAGAATTTTGAGGGAAGCGATCTGTCGAAAAAATCATAAGTGTACTCTGCATAAAGGGTTCCGATTTCCTGACCGTCCCTAACCACCGGACATTTGAGGGAATAGGCCCATGTTCCCATATGATTCATATAAGAGTGGGAGACCGCCAGCCCGTCTATCATACCGCCTGAAAAATCCAGTCCATCTTCGGAAAAGACGCCCCCTGTACTGGAAGTTCCTTCTATTTCACCTTTCCTGATATACGAAATTTTTACTATCGTCTGATTCGGCTGATAGGAAACAATATACGTC
>JAJQFO010000230.1 GCA_021201095.1 Lachnospiraceae bacterium | reverse complement strand
TTTCTCTTTTCCCTTTTGAACATTAGCCGGGACAGCCTTTTTCTGATTTTATCTGATTTTCATCTGTAATTTCATACACGGCAGCTGCGACGAAACTGTCTGGATTCACTTCCAGACCATCTCCATAAAAACCGCTCCTGCCAAAAAAAGTCCGTTACATTATACGTTGATCTCCGCCTTCACACCAAGCAGCTCTTTGTTTTCATCCAGAACCGGCTGTACAACTTCCCTGACGAAGCGCTCTACCTGTTCCTTGGATCGTCCGATGTAGCGGGACGGCTCCATGGATTTCTTTAAATCCTCCAGGGAAAGATTAAACGCCGGATCTGCCGCAATAAGCTCCAGCAGGTTGTTGGGCTTTCCTTCCTCTTTGACAGTCCTGCCCGCCTCCATGGAAAGCTCGCGGATCCTCTCATGCAGCTCCTGACGGTCGCCGCCGGCTTTCACCGCATCCATCATGATATTTTCTGTCGCCATAAATGGCAGTTCTTCCATCAGATGCTTTTCGATCACCTTTGGATAAACCTTCAGTCCGTCCGTGACATTCAGGCAGAGGTCGAGAATGCCGTCTACCGCGAGGAATCCCTCCGGGATGGAGAGCCGCTTGTTGGCAGAGTCATCCAGTGTGCGCTCGAACCACTGGCAGGAGGACGTCACCGCCGGATTCAAGGCATCGGTGAGTACGTATCTCGACAGGGATGCGATGCGCTCACTGCGCATCGGATTGCGCTTGTAGGCCATTGCAGAGGAACCGATCTGCGTTTTTTCAAAGGGCTCCTCGACCTCTTTTAAGTGCTGCAAAAGCCGGATGTCATTGGACATTTTGTGTGCGCTCGCCGCGATTCCGGCTAAACAGTTGAGCACCCGGGTATCCGTCTTGCGCGAATAGGTCTGTCCGGAGACAGCCACACAGGCGGAAAAGCCCATCTTTTCCGCGATCAGCGGATCAATGCGGTCGATCTTTTCCTGATCGCCGTCAAAGAGCTCCAGAAAGCTGGCCTGCGTACCGGTCGTACCCTTACATCCAAGCAGCTTCATCGTGGAAAGCACGTAATCCAGATCCTCCAGATCCATCAGAAACTCCTGTGCCCAGAGGGTCGCGCGCTTGCCGACAGTCGTAGGCTGCGCCGGCTGAAAATGCGTAAAGGCAAGGGTCGGCAGATCCTTATAGGTCTGCGCAAAATCTGCCAGCTGCGCAATGACATTGACCAGCTTTTTCTTCACCAGACGCAGTGCCTCGGTCATCACGATGATGTCCGTATTATCTCCCACGTAACAGGAGGTCGCGCCAAGGTGAATAATCGGTTTCGCCTTCGGGCACTGTACGCCATAAGCATAAACATGCGACATGACATCATGGCGGACCACCTTTTCCCGCTCCCTGGCCACGTCATAATTAATATCATCCTGGTGAGCCTTCATCTCCTCAATCTGCTCGTCGGTGATGTTAAGGCCCAGCTCCTGCTCTGTCTCGGCAAGGGCGATCCAGAGCCGTCTCCAGGTACTGAATTTTTTGTCCTGGGAGAAAATATACTGCATTTCCCGGCTGGCGTACCGCTCGGAGAGCGGACTCTGATAAATATTTGTATTCATAACTGAAACTCCTAAACTGGACATGCCGCGAACCATTCAGCCGCTCTGAGGCTTCGGAAAAGTCCGCATATCCTGGTATTGATGTAAAAATGCTTCAATGCTACTTTGGACTATTTATATTCTGGCACCTGCAGCCGCAGCTCCAGCTCTGAACTATCTCTCATACTCGCCCCGAATATCTTCACTCGGCGGCTCAATCGGGTATTTTCCGGTAAAGCAGCCGTTGCAGATGGGCAGCCCATATGTGAGCTCCGGCAGCCTCTCCATGCGCAGATAAGCAAGACTGTCCGCACCGATGATCTGACGGATGTCCTCAATCTCGCGGTTGTATGCAATCAACTGCTCTCGGGCAGGCACATCCGTGCCAAAATAACAGGGGTATAAAAACGGGGGCGAACTGACCCGCATATGTACTTCCTTCGCTCCGGCGTCGCGCAGCATACGCACAATCCGGTCGCTGGTCGTGCCGCGCACGATGGAATCGTCAATCATGATCACCCGTTTGCCCTCCACCGCGTCGCGCAGGACATTGAGCTTGACGCGCACGCTGGATTCCCGGCTGCTCTGTTTGGGCTTGATAAAGGTGCGGCCAACATAGCTGTTTTTCATAAAGGCCATCCCATAGGGAATGCCGGACTCCAGGGAAAAGCCCAGCGCCGCGACATTGCCAGACTCCGGCACACCAACCACAATATCCGCGTCTACAGGCGAATCCTTCGCCAGAAAACGTCCTGCCCGGATACGGGAATCGTAAACGCCGACGCCGTCCAGCCGGCTGTCCGCCCGGCCAAAATAAATATATTCAAAGACGCAGCGTGCCGTCTGCCCCTGCTTTTGGGGCGGAAAGCACATGCTCCTGTCCGATTTGATGCCTTCCTTTGGCGTGATGGTCACAATCTCGCCCGGCTCTACGTCGCGGACAAACTCCGCCCCGATCGTATCCAGAGCGCAGGTCTCCGACGCCAGAATGTATGCGTTTTCGCGCCGTCCGATGCACAGCGGGCGGAAGCCATATGGATCGCGCGCACCGATCAGCTTACGCGGAGACATAATAATAAGCGAATACGCACCCTTCAGCTTTTTCATCGCATTCGCTACTGCTTCTTCAACATTTCTGGTCCGCACCCGCTCACGGGCGATGTGATAGGCGATCACTTCTGTATCAATCGTTGTCTGGAAGATGGAGCCGCCCAGCTCCAGCTCCCGGCGCAGCTGCGGAGTATTGACCAGGTTGCCATTGTGCGCCAGCGCCAGAGTGCCCTTGACATAATTCAGTACCAGCGGCTGCGCGTTTTCCCGCGTACTGCCCCCGGCTGTAGAATATCGGACATGACCGACGCCAATGTCGCCCTTCATCCTTGCTAAATGCTCTCCGGTAAATACTTCGTTGACAAGACCCATGCCCTTATGGGAAAGGACCTTGCCCTTGGGTCCATTCGTATCGCTGACAGCAATGCCGCAGCTCTCCTGCCCCCGGTGCTGCAACGCAAATAATCCATAATAAATCGTGGAAGCTACATCTTCTCCTGAAAAATCATAGATACCAAATACGCCGCATTCCTCACGAAGGACATCCTCAGGCTCCGTCTGTTCATGTACA
>JAJQFO010000302.1:10842-15096 GCA_021201095.1 Lachnospiraceae bacterium | reverse complement strand
TCAATGCCCTTATCGCGGGCGATCCCATTTCCACCGCACCGGATTTCTTTTTCTTGGTGATGGATGGAATGTGTCAATGCCCTTATAGCGGGCGATCCCATTTCCACTCCTTAATGATCTTCTCAGCCAGTTCAGCAACTATCAGTGTCAATGCCCTTATAGCGGGCGATCCCATTTCCACCTTTAGAAACTGCGGACGTGCTATCCATAACTGGTGGGTGTCAATGCCCTTATAGCGGGCGATCCCATTTCCACATGTTCCTGTTCGCTTTTGGACCGATGAGAAAGATGTGTCAATGCCCTTATAGCGGGCGATCCCATTTCCACGGTACCCCTCGAAAAAGCCTTGATTTATGCGGCTTCCGAGGCCCGTTTTTGCAGGTAATTCACAGAATATTCTGAAAATAAGCTTTTTCTGCCCTGTTTTTGGGTTTTTCAGTGACCAGTACTCATACTATACTTTTTGGCATATATTGTCAATAAGAAATTTTATCATTTTTAGCCATTTACTTCAGTCATTTACTTCAGCCCATTTTTCAGCCTCTATTCCGACCATATGAAATTTCATCAATACTCCCGGAATCGGACGAATTCAAATACGGATACCCTTCTTGTATTCTGGTTTTCGTCGGTGTATTCATGAGCCACGCGTCTGCTGCAGGCGGCCATGACACGGATTCCTCTGGCCTTCAATATCTGTACCAGGCAAAAGGTATACGTAAACTCGCCCTGACACAGGACGGCCTCCGGCTTCATCGCGATGATTTCTTCTGCCTTCTGATTTGCCAGCTGTGCGACCTCGCGCCCGTCAAGCTCCGGATTGATATCCGGGAAGGGGATGTCTATGATGGTTCCATAGTGTCCGGCTTCACGAAGCTGCGCATCGGACCAGTTTTCTGAACGATGATTGGTATGATTGATAAACATAGATATTCTCCTCAAAATATCATTTTTACTTGAAACAGGATTCCCATCATACAAGTTTTCCAGTGCTTCCTATTTCCATTCGAGCTTTCCAGCGTTTCCTGTTTCCGGCTTTTCCTGTTTCCAGTTTATTCCAGATTCTTGTTGTCCATTATCAGGAGTTATCTAATCCTGTACCGTCCAAACCCGAAGCTTGTATTTTTTCCGATGTGGAGTATTTCTCCAGCGGCAAAAAGCAGCAGCAGCTCGTCGGGCAGCTCGTCAAAGACGACGGTTCCAGTGATTCCACGCAGAGGAACCCGCTCGTCTTTCCGGGTTGAGTAACGGCGAATCTCCATTTGTCTGGGCTTCTGTGAAAGTATTTCCGGAAGTCTGTCTTCCCATTTGGGCGGTTTGGTTTCGATCCCTTCGAAGCAGTCAAAACAGTATATTCTCCTCAGTATAGCACGAACCAGGGCGTCTGAATCGAACCGGGTCAGCAATGATCCATGATATTTGAGGGTGGCAGGTGTGTGAAACACCAGCTCGTTTTTCATCGGAACGGCGCGTTGGTACATGGTCTGAAGGCGGTTCAGAGCATAAGAGGAAACATTAGAGACCTCAAAATTCCACAGAATGACCTGCCCTCTGTCGACAATGCAGTTGCCTCTCTGGTCTTCTACTCTGTAGATCTGATACCTCGCATGGGCTTTGCCGATGCCGGCCTGCCCAAGCATATGAAATGCCTGCAGGCACTGGCCGAACTGTACGATTGTCTTGCCGAAAAGGTAGAGGTAAAAATCCATTCCATCACCGGCAGACACCTGCTCACGTGAGTCGTCACATGACACGATGTAGCCGAGGCTCTCCCCTTCGCCGCCAAACCACGGCTGGATTTCATATCTCGCGTACATGATCTTCTGCACTGTGCATTCGGACACAAAGCCGCACTCTTCGCAGGCGCTGCCGCCGATACAGTTCTGGGAGAGCAGCATCTGCCCCATGCCTCCACGCAGGGCAGATGCTTTATAAACCGGAAGAACCGAATCCTCCAGAAACTGCACAGTGAAACGCAGACGCGCGTACCGAATATTCAGGATTTCCATAATTGTATCCATATCCATAATGTCTACACCCGCACTTTTCATTGGCGTCAGGTACCATTACAGGAAAATCACGTTCCGGTAATGGTACCCGCCCCAAAGTATCAAAGGTCTCATGAGTTTTAAGCACAAATAAGTCCGCAGGAAACCAGACGGATTTCTTTCATTTATGATCTTCTCCCGATATATGCCTTCGCCTCCGGCAGCGGATTGTTTTTCTGCTTGTACTGTTTAAATTCCTCCAGTGTCATGTAGGTGACATCCCGGCCTTCTTTTATAACGGATTTCATCCCGAAGAAATCTCTTATGGAAGGATTCGCCATTATGACCTCCCTGTCTGTTCGGACTGGTTGTTCCGTCCGGTTTGTCCCGCCGCCAAGCCAGCCGGCAAGGGCCTTCTGCCAGGCCTCCACAAACGCGTCACGTTTTTCGTCCGTCTGCTGTTCAAATGGGTCGGTGCCGAAAATCCCGCCTGCCAGATCGTAAGCCTTCTGGCTGTTCTGGAGATACAGCGTGGTCTGATCCACGCAGGCCCGCCCATAGCCATAGGCTTTTGCCTTGCCCAGGTTGATCTGGGAATCTTTTTCCAGGCGGATGCTCCACAGCAGAAGTCCCAGCTCGGCTTCCGTCAGGTTACGGAAGCGGATGGTTCCCTCAAATTCGCTCCCTGTCTCAATCGGGGCTATTTTAGAATAAATCTTTTCATTCGTCGAGGCTCCTTCCGGATTTTTCTGGACTATTTTCTGCAGCCAGTATTGTTTGACGCCCCGGAGTTCAAAATCTCTGTCATTGTAGGTGCGCACCTTCTGTCCGTCTGTCTGCTTCAGATATTCTAGATAGCTGGTCGGCTTCGGCTCGGCCAGAATCAGGACGTCTTCATCCTGGGGACGGCATGTTTTGTCATTTGTCAGACGGGCTTCCGTAAAGAAAACTCTTGATTTATATGCTTTATCTTCTGTAACATAGCCAAACAGCGCTTCCGCATAATCACAGGCCGGGCGGTTCTTCTGCGTCTGACCGTTCAATATCGAATACCGGTACATCAGGCGGAGACGCGGTGTGTAGCCGATGTAAAGCCTTCCCTCCAGTTCAATGTAAAACGCCGGGCGGAGCTCCCCTTCTGCCGGAAGGTCAAAGAACGCCTGTGCTTCCTTTTTGATGCCATTTTTTCTGCGGTTATAGTCTGCCTGGAACGACTGGATGGATTCCTCCGGGATTTCCTTTCTGGAAGAAAGATCGGCTTCAGGAATTACATAGAACGCCTTCTTTTTCCCGATAAAGCCTGAACTGAGGACTGTCCCCGTTCTTTTCAGTTCATTTTTGGCAATTCCCGACACTTTTCCGTTTGCCGTAGAATATGTGATTTCTTCATAATATGGAACATACTGTTTGTTTTCCCTGCCGATGTACTGGAGCTTATTGTTTCGATCCCGCGTCTCCCGAAACGGCGGGAAATTCTGCAGATGCCTGCCGTTATCCCGGAGAATATAGGCAAATTCCTTCCTCGCCCTTTCCAGCACATACCGCTCGCTGACCACGTAATAATCCGTGTCTCCCGGCTGGAACGTGCCGTCAGAATCTCCGATGTTCTGATAGAGATAATATTTCTTCCCTTCCCGTTTTATGTAGCCAGCCTTCACATTTTTCAGGATCGACATCTGGCGGCCATTGATGTCCTTCGTCCCCGCCCCGAGTACCTGCGCGTAGTCGTCCTTCTGGCAGCCTCCGGCCACCGCACGGTACATCAGATAATAATCATCCATGTCCTTACTGACATCCGCGAAGCTAAGTATCTGCACATGGTTCCGGATCAGTCCTCTGATGGTGCTTCCAGGAATCGCATAGCTTCCGTCCGCGCTCCGGTAAAAGCTGCCGTGACCGTCATCGATCATCAGCGGAGTCTGCGCGGTCATCCGATAGGTAATGTAACCGCTGTAAAGCGCCTCAGAACCGATCATGTCATGTGCCTGCGGCGTTCCCTCCATCACCTTTGGATCTGTGGAAACAAAATTGTAAGGAGCGTGCGGTCCCTCAGAAAGCGGAAGTACTCTTACCGTGTTGCGGCTGTTCTGATTCCGCCCGTTCCGGTTCTGCTGACCATAGGATCCGCTGCCCTGTCTGTAGCCGCCGCCTTGTCTGCCCTGGCTCTGCTGGCTATATGAACCGCCGCCTTGTCTTCCCTGACCTTGCTTTCAAAAAGAAACGCATACCATTCTTCCCTTACCTTGCAGTCACAAAGAGAAGATGA
>JAJQFO010000302.1:0-10832 GCA_021201095.1 Lachnospiraceae bacterium | reverse complement strand
CGTCCATGTCTGCGCTCGCTCTGATGGATTAAGGATCCGCCGCCTTGTCTTACCTGACGTTGCTGGCGATAGGACCCGCTGCCCTGTCTTCCCTGACCTTGCTGGCCATACGAACCGCTGCCCTGTCTTCCCTGACCTTGCTGGCTATACGAACCGCCGTCCTGTCTTCCCTGACCTTGCTTTCTGCCTTGCCGGGCTTCTTTGTCTGAGTCATAACCTGCATATTTGTTCTGCACGGGTTCTTCCTTCTTTTCCTCTACCTGAAAGCCCATGCCCGCCAGGAGCTGCCCGAACCCGCCGCTTCCACTATTTCGGGAATTCTTATTACCGTCTGCATTTGAAAAGTTCTTCTTTCCCATCCGTTTTTCCTCCCTATGCGATCCCGCAAAGCCGGGTCAGCTGGACAAATACCTGACCATCCTCATCCTCTGATAAATATTCCTTTACCACCAGTTCTCCGCCGCAGGCGCGGTATTTAGGCGCCAGCTGATAATTTTTCAAAAGAACGGCTGTGACTTTCTCATAATTCTCCTCTGCCTTATCATCACTGCCGCCGGATTCATTCATAGTTTCTCCCGGGGTTCTTTTCGGAGTATCTCCGATGATCTCTCCGGCAATGTCCCCGGCACCGATGATATCGCCGGTATCGGCTGTGTCAGCGAGCTCAGCGTCTTCGATCTCCACTGCCTTCCATTCTTTCTCACACCGGAAAAGATGCAGCTCCCCGCTTTCTGAAAAAAATCGTGCTTCCAGAAGCTCGTCCCAGTTGATTGTAATATCTTCCGTCTTTCCAAAGGATACCTCGCTCATCTGGTACACCAGTGCGCAGGGATATCCGGTCAGGCGCGTTTTCGCGTCCTCGAACGATAATTCACTCTTCCTGTAGCCTGTCATACGGTTCCTCCGTTTCCATCATGGAAAATATGCTTATATCTTATCTACCTGTAGTCTTCGCTGTGAGCATAAGAGACCTTTCTTTAAAAATTCAGTATTGAGCGTAAAGGCTTCTTCCTTACATGTCTAATAGCCCGAAGACCACATTTTTTAAATTTCATAGTAAGCGTAACGGCCAATTTAATATAGGTTCATAAATAAATGCAACCGTTTTCTTTTTTTATTCAATAATTCCTGAGTGCCTCCAGGCATGCTTCTGCCACTTCGCGGCCGCCGGAAAGCTCAAATTTCCCATTCAGCGTGCATTCTTTTTCCTGTCTCAGATCCCGGACATGGATTTCTTTCACGTTCAGGTAGCCCTTCCCGACGCTCTGTCCGCTGCCGAGCGCGTACATTTTATAAGCCAGGTCGCGGAGTGCCAGCAGAAGCAGGCCCGTGACAGCCTTCGCGTTTCTGCGGTCTGCGACATTGATGCACAGCTTCAGGTCTCCAAAAACATTCAATTCCGAAAACAGTGCGCCGTTCATAACACCGCCGGTGAATTTATCGATATGGATCCGTGTCCGCAATGCGCAGTCTCTGCCTTCCTCGTCACCCACCGCGACATCCCGGAAGCGGAGGCTGCCGCGCATCCCCTCGTTTTCGGATTCAGAGGCGCGTCCAAAGGATTCGAAGACAAGCTCTTTCGAAATTCCCAGATACCCGGCGATCATTTCCATGCGGTTCCGGATGGCTCCCTTCACGGAGCTTCCAGGTATCACATATCTTCCACTTGCGTCCTTTATATTCGTCGCTTTCGGCTCATCCTTCCCAAATTTTTCAACCGCGATGCCTTTCACCAGAAGTTCTCCTTCGGTCTCAGCCAGGATTTCCACCTCGTAGGCGTCCGAATGAAGCGTTTTTTCCACGGCAGCGAGTGCGACGGGTTCCATACCATCCTCGGATTCCTGTATCCAGGCCGCCCGATCCTCTTTCCTGGTCATATCGTAATGCCCATGCAGGAGCTTCTGGATTTTAATGTATCCGCAGCCATTGCTTTTCTGGCCGCCGAACTGGATTTCATGCGCGTCCAGCGCCGCGAGCGCACCCAGCAGAAGGCGCGTCTCCTCTTCTGTGGCGTCATAATGAAAAATCTCAAATTGAAGCTCCGAGCCGGAGCCGACATACTGCATGTCAAACTTCTGCCCGGACTTTGATTCCTCCAGGCCGGCGTCTTTTTTCGCGGCGGCCGTACCCGTCTTCGGATCCAGCGCCAGCCGCGGGCGGAGCTCCATGCGCAGATTTTCGTTTCGGATAAAGAGGCCGTCCGAAAAACGGATCCGGCTCTCGGCGGTGTCTGAAGTATCCCCGAAAAGGCTGTTTACCTCTTTCGCCGACGCGATCTGGCCGCAATAAGCCCGCAGCACCCCGCAGATGCCGGTCGCCTGGACGAACGGAAGCCCGGACACTGGATGAATCAGCACCTCGCTTTTTTTACCAGCGCCGCCTACATGCATCGGGCCGGCGCAGACGGCATGAACCACATATTTATCTACCAGTGTATATATCGCTTTACTCATTGCCCGCTCCCTCCCGGTTTAAACATTTTACCTGTGCTATGACCAGCTCCAGCCTGATCTGGTCCGCTTCATCCAGACTTAAGAACTCGCTGACGGGCAGCCCCATCACCGTCTCCGGCAGCCCCGGGAAAATGGCGGACAGGGACGAGCTGCGGAGTGTTTCCAGATATTCCGTAATCCCGCTGCGTCTGGCACCGCCCTTCTGCACACGTTTTCTGGCGTCCTTCTGGTTGGCCTGTTTCAGATAGCCGGACAGCTTTTCAAAGCATTTCTCCCCGGCATACAGGTTCAGGCTGATAATGGATTCGATCATGCCCAGCTGCGAGCCGTTCAGGCCGAAGCGCTTCAGGCTGTTTTTCTCATCCGCCAGATATGCGTTCTGCGCCCGGTCGATCAGTTTATGGTAATAGCCTGCCGCCGCGATTTTCAGGGTGGCCAGCTCGTCCGCATCCAGCTCTCCGTCAGCCTCCGGTCCGCATGCTGCTTTCGCCATCTTCTTTTTCGCCGAAACAGTCTCAAACTTATCAAAGAACAGGACTCTTCCGTAGCCTTCGTTATTTTTGACACCGATGCCGTCATTCATCACCTGTTTCAAAGTCTCTGCGGAAACACTGTATCCTTCAAACACAAGGCGGAATACGCTGCCCGCCTCATACATCTTTACGGAAGGAACCGCGATCCCCCAGGTGCGGTTGTAGCCCCTCACATCCACCATTGAGGTGGAGCAGTAAGCGATCCTCAGCGCAGGCAGACCCAGCCGCTCCCGCAGAAGCTCCGTGTCGATACCGACCGTCTCCCCACAGGCATTCACCATCGAGGTGTTGGACAAAAGCACCATGTAGACCTGGTCCTTTACCTCCGTCTTCGGCGCATATTCCTCATAGGGAAGCCTCTCGTCTGCGCTGACAGAGAGCAGCCGGCACCGCCCATAGCCGAATGAACGGGACCCGCCCAACACCAGGTTCCCATTTTTCTGAAGCTTTTCAATGGCAGAAGTGAGAAGATCCGCCAGCTCATCCGAATCATGAACCGCGATCGTCCCTGTAAACTGATATCCCGGCACAATATACTGGTTCCGGAAAACCGTCCGCTCGCTTTCCCCCTTGCCTTTGTTGATCTTCATGTCGCTGCCGAGCTCCATGTCCGTATAATAAACACAGCCGTCCTCGACGTAGCAGTATTTCCCAAGCGAGGCCCGCTTGTTTCCGGGCGTGATCTCGCCGGTGGCCAGCATGTTCTCAATCTGCTTCGCACCGTCCCCGGTCTCCGTCTTGTCCTCGTAAAACCCTTTTATGGACGGCATCAGGTCATGCCCGTCCTCTGCGGGATAAGCATTCAGAAACGCTACACGGTCCGATAAAAGCAGCGTCTTGTTCTCCTCAAATATCCCCTCCCGGATGAGTTCCTGGATCAGAGCGCCGCGCAAGGTCGTCCCCGGAATATAGCACAGCGTATTTGCCTGGCCGCTCTGCGCGGTATGGTCATCCGCGACCTCAACCGGCTCTATATTTTGAAAGGTAAATCTCACATACTTTGTCATCCGTTTTTCCCCCATCAGACAATCTCTATCCTGACTTTGCCGAACCCGCGGTTCCGCATCGTCCCAACCCATTTGACCAGCCCCAGGATTTCCCCGACCCAGGCTGCATCCTTTTCCTCACAGACAATCCGGCCGGTCAGTACCACACCGGCCTTTACACAGCGGTAGTTGCGCAGAGAGCCTTTGCTGACAATTCCCTCCTCGTCCAGCCGGGTGAAGGTTCTTAAGTAAGTGAAGGCGTCCAGCACATCCTCCGGATTTTTCACCGATTCCCTCACCCTCCGTTTTACACGGTCGGAAATCACAAAGTCCGAAAACCGCAGTTTTTCCTCTGAATCCTCGTCGCTCCCGGCGGTTCCAAGCACATCTGCGGTCGAAATCCCGCAGTCCGGGTTCCATGCAAGATAATTTTCAAGCTCCTCCCGGAAAATTCCTTTCAGGCTGCCGGCCTTATAATAAGGAAATCCTTCCTGGTCGCAGAGCACGGAGGAATCCTCACCGCCAGGTACACTGACCCCGTTCCCGAAAATCGTATCGGTCAGAAGCGTCATCTTCAGTTTCAGTTCCATGTCACATCCCTCCCTGTCCGGCATTCTCCAGAGTATCACCCGCAAAACCAAGCGGCTCAAACGTATCCATCATCTCAATCGCGTCAAAGAAAATCGAGCGCCTTTCTCCATCTGAGGTCTGAATAAAGGTTTCCCTTTGCTGTCCCTGCCCGGTTCCGATCAAGGACGTATCCGCATCTGCATAAATCCCCTTATAGCACAGCAGCACCAGATCCTCGATGCGGTTTGCCCGCAGGTAATTCCAGACTGCCGTCTCACCCTGGCGGATGTATTCACGGAGCTGTTTGATTTTCCCCCTCGCATAAGCGGCATCCTTTGCTGTCGAAGCAAGGGCACTTTTCCTCCTGGCAGACGCTGTATCATCCAGCACCTTCATAACGTTAAGGAAATTGCGGTAATCGCGCACACGCTCCTTCTTCATAAACGAATCCGGACCACAGATCACATAGGGCCGCAACTCCATCCGTCCGCCATCCGCAGTCCTGTATTTTTCACGGACTTCCTCGATGCCCTCCTCCAATTCGCCAAAATCAATATGCCAGTCTATCGCGCAGACATTGGAAGCATCCGCGCCATCCATATCCGCCGTTGCGTTCGCTATGTATTTCTTTGCGTTCGAGCAGAGCATCTCTGCGTGTTTGTAAGCGATATAAAATGGATATTTCTGATGGACAATGGCAACTCCGGCAGCGGCAGCGTAATTGTTGCCGTCCACCTGGTTCGTCTTCTTTGAAAGGATCTGAATAAAGATACGGGCACATTCAATCCCGATCCGCCCTTCCGTGACAAAGCAGATATCATCGCCCTCCGTAATCACACGGCGAACCGGAAAATAATAGTTCCCATTCTGTGCCGTTTTCAGCTCAATTTCGCCAATCTTTCCATCGTGGACCTTTTCCGCCACGACCTGACACAGCTCCACAAATGCACTCTTAAAATCCTGGTCAATGGATTCACTGAATTTTTTCAAAATTTCCCTGTATTCCGTCCACGGTTTCTCTCCATACTGCTCCCGGATCTGTTCCACGCGCTTTCCCATCGCATTGCCATCGACATGGACGACCGCAATAAAGCTGGACTCGTTTTTGCTCGCGCCCAGATTTTCAAACTCCCACGCCTTCGCGAATCCCTGCGGGATCTCCCCGAAATCCTTTTCCAGAGAAGGAACAACTGCTTTCTTCCCATTGATCTTCGGCTCCTTAACCGAGCGGGTCGACGGGTCGATAGCCTCCACACCGAAGCTGCCCTGCGCAAAAGAAGCACGGCGGACGGACTTTTTACGCTCCAGCTTCTGGATCAACAGGAAAATATCCCTTGCCGCCGGCTCCTGACCACACTCATGAACCGTCGCGAACAGTTCCAGACCCGGAAACCTCTTTTTCGCGTCTAAAGTAACCGCGCGGATAAATCCTTTCGCCTGTTCCGCGTCGTCAAACTGCAAAATCGCATGTCCGCCCCCGCAGTACACCTCGTTCTGCTCCTTTTCATAGTAACCGGCGGCAGCTTCCCCGAAGTATTCCGCACTTGTCACGTAGGCGATCACGGCAGAACGACTGATATTGTCCCTCAGCTTATTGCTGGAAAAAATATAGGTCTGCTTCTGTGACACCTCCACTATTACAAGATTCTTCCCCATAGCTTCTCCTTCTTTTTTCTGATGGTATTTTCGTGAAACACTTATTAATTCTCAGTGATAGACTTCGTTTATCCCAGAATACCACAAATCACACCGTCTAACAAGCTTGTATTGATACAAAATATCAGGTGGTGTTTTTCTTCATTAGTGCTTTTCTTCAGCATTTCTCCTTCTTCCTGGCGCCAGCTTTACTTTTTAGCGAAGCTAATATAGGAATAATGAATGGAAGAACCATAATCAGCAAGCCCCAGGGAATAATTCCGGCTCGACATCGTTGTAACCGATGAAGAGAGTTTGCAGCCGCTCGTACCATAAGCCGGATCAACTATCTGATAGTCTCCTGAGCTTGTTTTTCCAACTACAACCACATAATGATGCTGTGTGCCATTCTTTTTATTACTGTGAACCGATACAACGATCGGCAGACCTGCACTGACAGCTATATTGATCGCATTAGTCAGCTCTGATTTACTGCCAACATAACTGTCATTCTTATAGGTAGCCACGTAGACACTCCCATTGCTGCCGATATACGTTTTCTTATTGACATTCGTGCAGGTTGCCCCTCCCAGGCTTTTGGTCGTATACGAATTCGTTCCTCTGATTAAATTGATAGCCATAGCAAGCGAGGTTGCCTTGCAGGTCGAGGTGCTCTGTTTTTGAAAGGTAACCTTGGATAAATTCGTGGACACCAGGGACGTTTTCAGATCATTAATCGTTACCGTCATGGTCGCTGTCATAGTTGTTGTACCATTCAGTTTGAATGTGAGGACGCATGTCCCTGCAGATTTACCAGTTATGTTCAGCGTAGTCGAGCACCAGTTACCCGCTGACTTCCAGGTCGTGTTGGAAAAATAGCAGGACGACAGCTTGCTGCTGTTTGTAATCTGACCATTAAATGACGATATCCCGGTTCCTTTAAACCGTATCGTAGCTGTAGCAGCGACGCCGCTGGTTATGTTCAGCGTCGAATCCATGGAAATTTCCCAGTCCAGGGCCGTTTTCGTTTTAACCAGCTTTCCCGTCTTTAGCAGGTTCAGCAATTTTTTATTTTGAGAAGCCGTGCCCGAGTAGGAAGTAATCCCATTATTTGCGGCGATTACTTTCCGGTTGCTGTAAGACGAGCTTACACCGACCGCATTCAATGCCGTCACAAAGCTTGAGGATGAACCGGTATATTTAGGATAATAGGTATAGGTATAGACAGTTGCCGCCGAAACAGTCATCCCTGTCCCGATTCCATTGTTTCCGGTCACCGCAGCCATCGGATCAAATATCGAAAGCACCAGTACCAGTAATCCGATCAATCCTTTTTTTAATTCATTGCCTTTTGTGTTCATACATTTTCCTCCTCTTGATAACTGTTCGTTCATTACTTGCAACTCGTAATCCATTTATACCAGAACAGCATCTGTGCCACCATGTACGAACCCGAAAAAAAAGTTATAAAAAAAGAAAAGACATAACAGCCATAAAAACTGTTATGCCAAGCAAAGCGATCCCCATCAGCTATTCCTGATAACCAATAACCGCTGATTCAGCCTGCCTCTAACACCGCATCCAGCTGACGCAGGAGATCACGCATGATCTCAGTCAGCAGCTGAACAGTCATATCTGAATTTCCTTCAAATTCTCTGTCAATCCTCTCCGGATCCATCCACGCCATAGCTCTGTGTATGTCTTTCAGTGAAAATCTTCCCCCTGCATGATTCAGAGCGTGGCGAATCTCGCTTTTAAAAATCATATAATTTTTCAACAGCCCCTTCAGATCATTTCTCGAAACGCCCTTTCCAATCTGTGTATAAGGGCTGTAGCTGCTTACCATATATTTTGAAATGTCATCCGCTTTTTTCTCGCTGCGGTCAAAGCTGCTCTGCGCACTGCTCCATTTGTAGCCGGCCCTTTCCGCCACCTCATTCCAGATATAGTAATTAATATAGGAATATTCTTCCTTATAATTCCGATAACTTGTCTTTAAAGGTTTTCCACCTGTAATAGCGGATTTTACATCACAGGTTCCGTACCAGATATAGTTATGTACTTCGTTATCATAAATTTCATACCCATTCTGCCTTTGGAGGACTTTGCTCCAGCCGTTTCTGTCATAATACAGAATTCTGGACTCCACCAGCACCTGCGGCAAAAGCTCCGCATACATGGTAACCGCCTGCTGGATCAAGCTCTTGTCCAGACACCAGCTGATGATATTCGGAATTGTCCGATCCTTCGCTTCGTAAATCTGCGCGTAATTGTTCTTAATATCTGCGATCAGATAATTGAACATCTGGTCATTCACTGAGTCATTTTTCTCATATTTCTTGATTGCGTTTACCAGCTCCCCGATACCTTCGGTTATCTCACCCGACCTGCAGAGCTGGATACGGTCCGCCAGGCTGCGAATCTTTTCCTGCACTTTTCGGGCCGGCTCAGACAGGACAATAGACTGCCTTTCTTCGGATTTTCTCAAAAACTCATTTAGAATATCGGCTTTGCCGTACCGGTTGAACTCCTGCAGCCCAGAAATCAGGTCAAAAATGTAATTTACCTCAATTTTTTCACAAATCGCGTTTACCTGCGTACTGTTGAAACCAACCACAGCCCAGATATGATCCACCCGGATCCCGCGCTCTTCCAACATCTTGGTCAGCGCAATCATGACCGTAGAAACCGTCCGGTCCCCGCCTGTATAGTCCATATACAGACGGCACTGGCCCTGATGCGCATCGTAAAGCTCGATAATCCTTGTTGCCATCGCCAGTACAACCGAGTGAATTTCCTTTGTACCCGGATTGTTGGAAATCTGCCTGTAATCCATCGCCGGTCTGAACTCCATCTCGTCCTGATCATCCAAATCGTTCCTTGACAGCAGACAATGTTCATCGATCTGAATCTTCTGTATCAGTTCTTTATAAAATTCATAATGCGTTAATTTCAGAACCTCAGATTCATCCAGATCAAGATACTGTGCGTAAAACCTTAAGCACTCATTTCCATCATCACCATTTCTGAAAATTGTTCGGTTCAGCACCGTATCCGTAGTCAGCGAATAGATCAGGTCCAGTTTTTCTCCCTTGTCTTCCGTCACGAATTTACGCACAAGGGCATGCGTGATCGGCTCATTTGTATAAACCCCTTCCAACAGCCGTTCTTCCTGTGACATTTCAGCTGCTTCGTCCGTATCCAGGCTGTATTTTATTTTGCCTGTAACATTTGGGCGGACTGTGCTGAGATTATTGAGCAGAATATTGAACATGGTTCTTTCCTTTCTCTTAAGTGATACGTTGCCAGTTCATTGCAATATATACTGCAAAATATTTTCCTTACGACAAAAAAGCATAGCAGTCATAGTGGCTAATATGCTTTCTGAATATACATTGAAATAAGCAAATTTTCTTAATATGCGAAGCGTTGACTCGTTGAGGCTCAATACTCCACAAACATCAATGCCCTTTAGCGAGCGATCCCATTTCCACCTCTCATCTTCATTTAAAAGTTTGATGTCCGAGTGTATCAATGCCCTTATAGCGGGCGATCCCATTTCCACGATACATTAAAAGAGAGTATCTTGAAATCAAGAATTGTATCAATGCCCCTATAGCGGGCGATCCCATTTCCACGATACATTAAAAGAGAGTATCTTGAAATCAAGAATTGTATCAATGCCCCTATAGCGGGCGATCCCATTTCCACTGAAAAAGAGCGGATTATTGGACGACTCCACAACGTATCAATGCCCTTTAGCGGGCGATCCCATTTCCACGGATCGCTATACGGATCGACTACTATTCGCGTTGGTGTATCAATGCCCTTTAGCGGGCGATCCCATTTCCACACCCTAGGAAGGAGCAACAATGGTAAGAAATATGTATCAATGCCCTTTAGCGGGCGATCCCATTTCCACGGTACCCCTCGAAAAAGCCTTGATTTATGCGGCTTCCGAGACCCGTTTTTGCAGGTAATTCACAGAATATTCTGAAAATAAGTATTTTCTGCCCTGTTTTTGGGTTTTTTAGTGGTCAGTACTCATACTATACCTTTTGGCATGCATTGTCAATAAGAAAATTCCATTATCGATTGCACATTGAAGAGACAAAAATTCCAATATTGCGACATCATCCAGCCTTAATTTCTGCTCAACATTTCAAAATTTTATACATAAAAATCCCCCACACCATGCCCGGATACCGCTTTGATATTATAATAAAGTTGCGTAATACAATCAATCAAACAGCAAGGAGGCTCCAGCCATGTCAAACATATCACTGAATCAGGACAATAGAAATGTAATTTCCAGCTTTTCAGAAAATCCCCGCTGCTTTCTTGTATTCTCTGTTCTCTCGTTTTTCCGGCTGTCCTGGATACGGCAGTTTCCAATTTTGTAAGACCCATATCTGTGCTTTCATTACCAGAGGTGATTGTCCGCAGACAGGCTTTTCTGGAACTACGGCACAACTTATCATGATTATATCAGTTTCTTCTCAAAAAACTGTTCCATGTGGATAGGGGTGATAATGTTTTTGTGAAAATGCGCCGGAATATGCTGTGGTCGCCGCAGGCTCACTTCTCGGCGTTTCGATTTATGAGGGGATCTCTTTCCCGGTAGGAAAGGTAGATACTTTAAAAATCTACCCGAT
>JAJQFO010000269.1 GCA_021201095.1 Lachnospiraceae bacterium | reverse complement strand
TTCCATATCCGCGCCGACAAAGGCCGCCGTCTCCCCGGCGCGGATATGGAAGGAAACTCCCTTGAGCACCCATTCCCCCGGAATGTAGGCAAACCAGACATTTTTAAATTCAATTTCCCCGCGAATCTCCGGCAGATCCCGCGCATCCTCTTCGTCCGTCATTTCCGGCTCCAGATCCAGAATGGAAAACACCTTCTCCGCGGACGCGAATGCCGACTGGAACCAGTTGAACTGTTCCGCCAATGTCTGGATCGGCTCAAAAAAGCGCTCTATATACATATAGAAGGAAACGATCGTACCGCTCTCGATCACCTGCCCCAGAAAAACGGTGTCCTGGATATAGCCTTTTCCTCCCAGGTACAGCAGGCAAAGTATGGAGCTGATATAGAGCATGTAAATCATCGGCCGGAAAATCCCGAACACAACGACCTGCTCTCCCTTCGCGCGGCCGAGTGCGCGGCTCTTCTGGGCGAATTCCCGCTCCTTTGCCTCCTCCCGGCCAAACACCTGCGTAATCTTGATGCCGGAAAGATTTTCTGAAAGCCAGGTGTTGATATCAGTGGTAGCGTCCTTAACCTTCCGTTGCGCCCGGCGCGTAAATTTGCGGAAAATAACAGTAAATAAAACAATAAACGGTACAAAGCAGAGTACCATCAGCGTCAGCTCGTAATTCAAAAACAGCATGGCGGTAAGAACACCCAAGATCACAAAGATATTTTTGACCAGATTCACCAGCAGGTTGGTAAACATCATGGAAATCGCGTTGGTGTCATTCGTCACGCGCGTCACCAGCTTTCCAACCGGGATTTCCGTCATCTGCGCATGAGAAAGGGAGTCAATGTGCGTAAACAGGTCCTCCCGCATCGCGGAAATGATTTTCTGTCCGACCCTCTGCAAAATGATCGCCTGAAAGTAAGTGCAGACCATGGAGATGAGCAGAATCAGGGCGTACACGGCCACATAGGAAAACAGCGGCCGAAGCGTAAAGTCCCCGGCCACCAGGTTCTCAATCTCGCCCACAATCAGCGGTGAGAGAATGTTGTACGCGACCGAGAGCAGCACCAGAATCAGCACCAGCAGAAACTGCTTCCAGTATGGCTTCGCATAAACCATCAGACGGCTCAGAATTTCGCCGTCCTTCATGCCGCGCGCAAAATCGGTCGTTTCTTTGCTCTCTTTTACCAATGCGTACGCCGCGATCAGGATAGCGCTGATCACGCCGATAATCGCCCCCACCAGCAGGATGGGATAGTATTCATGCATGAGCGGCACCTCCCCTGCGTCTTTCTTCCTCCTCCAGCTGCTGCAGCTGTACCATCCTCCGGTAAGCAGCGCATGTCTCACAGAGCTCCCTGTGTGAGCCGACCGCCTTCACCTCTCCGTCTTCCAGGAAAATAATCTTGTCCATCTCTTCCACGGTAGAAATGCGGTGCGCGATCAGGATTGTGGTTTTTCCGGCACGCTCCTTCAGGTGATCGAGGATCACACGCTCCGTGCCCGTATCCACCGCGGACACAGAATCATCCAATATCAGAATCGGTGCGTCCTTCATCAGCGCCCGCGCAATAGAGATGCGCTGCTTCTGCCCGCCGGAGACAGTCACGCCACGCTCTCCCAGGATCGTCTCATACCCTTCCGCAAAGGCGGAAATATCCCCATCCACATCCGCGCAGACGGCTGCAGTGCGGATTCTGGAAGCAAGATCGCCCGCTTTTCGCGCGGACCGGTTTCCGGGCAGGTTATTCTCTTTTCGTGCTGACTGGCTCCCGGACAGATCATTCTCCTGTCGCGCTGACAAACCCCGGGAGCCCTCCGCCTCCCCTTCCTCCGAAAAGGCAATATTTCTTGCGATCGTGTCTGAAAACAGGAAATTGTCCTGCGGCACATAGGCACACGCGGCCCGCACCAAACGAATGGGAATCGTATTAACATCCCTGTCATCCACAAAAAGAGTGCCGTCCGCCACATTCCAGATGCGGAGGATCAGATCCACGAGGGTCGTTTTTCCCGCACCCGTGCGCCCGACAATGCCGACGCTCTCTCCCGCATGAATCGTAAAGGAAAGATCCTTGAGTACCTCCGACTCCCCGCCCGGATAACGAAACGAAAGATGGCGGAATTCAATTTTGCCCTTTATTTCACCAGGATCCGAAACCTCTTCCCGGTCTTTTACCCCGATTTCCATATCCAGAAGCTCGCTGACACGGTTCACCGAAGCCTTCCCGCGGGAGGTCTTTTCAATCAGCATGGCGACCGCCATGATCGGCCAGACAATCGAGGTAAAATAGCCGATATACTCTACCAGCATGCCGGCATCAAATCTGGAATGGTAGACCAGATATCCGCCGTAGCCAAGAATCACACAGATCACGGATTCCACAAACAGCGTTACCAGGATCGTCAGCAGAGTGGAAACCCGCGTGTAGGAAACATTTGCGTCCTCATTTTCCCGGTTTAGCCTCGTAAATGCCTGCAGCTGCACATATTCTTTTACAAATGCTTTTACCACAGCGATCCCCGAAAAATTCTCCTGCGCAAAATCAGACAAATCCGAAAATGCTTCCTGCCGTACTTCCCAGCGTTTCACCATCATGCGGCCCATCATCAGTCCAATCACGCCAAGAAGCACCAGCGGGATCATTGCTAGCGCTGTGAGAAAAAGATCCATCCGCAGCATCTTGACCAGCGCCATGCTCCCCAGCACCAGCGCGTCAAAAAACATCAGCATCCCGTCGCCGAAGCATTCCTGGATCGTGTCCAGGTCATTCGTATACAGGCTCATCAGAGAGCCCACCTTGTTTTCCTGGTAATATTCCTGAGACAGGTCCTTGCTGTGCGCAAACATCCGGCAGCGCAGATCTGTCTCCACACGGACAGCCGCCCCGAAAAAACAGACACGCCAGAGGAATCGCCCGACCACCAGCGCCAGAATGGTAAAAATCATCGGCAGACAGACCTCATCAAGCAGCACATCCAGCGTAAAATCCACCAGAGCGCCATCTATTTCGACCTGCCCTGTGTTCACTCCATTTACTACAATGCGGTACATTTCCGGCACCAGCAGCTGGAAATAATCCACTAAAACCAGGGCTGCCACGCCAAGCAGCAGCAGCGGCCCGTTTTTCAGGTAATACCGGTTGATATATTTTCCAAATATCATACAAAGTCCTCTTTGTCTCCGACAGAAACCAGCAGCTTTCACACATCCGCAGCAG
>JAJQFO010000347.1 GCA_021201095.1 Lachnospiraceae bacterium | reverse complement strand
CTTCTCCACGCCTCTGCATTATTACTTCGCGGCGATATCACCGCTTCGGATTTTTTAGCAACCGGGCCAACAAGAATAACACTTCCTTCATCCGCCCGGATTGCGTTCAACTGTCTGCCACTAATCCGAACCTCTCTTTTTTCAAACACTGGAATATCCCGCAGCTGCCGAATCGTCTTCTTATAATTCGCATATAATTCTTCCTTACTGATTGTCCGTTCAGCAAAAGTTAATTTCCTTTCATGCAGCTTTTCAAGCGCAGGCACAAGCACCCTCTGATACTTCGTTATTAAAAATCTGGAATAAAATCGTTTCCTCGTATCACTGATATAAGGCGTTCCTTCAACCAATTTTAAAATTTCGTTCATCTCAATCCGAGGCACAATTTCAGTAAGTGCCTGATTGACATCTTCATTCTCGCAAGAGTACAAATACTGGCGGTAGGATATTCTATTCCCACTGCTGTCCTTAATCACTGACATCCCATTCATTGCTTCATTATCAGCAAGACGGTCAGAGAGCAGATCATCCGATGCAAGCGGACAAAGGCAGGAACCGCAATCATAAACCGGAGCCAACTTCCTCTCATTTCCAATTTTTGACAGGAAGCCCCAGTTCCCATTATGTCGATCCGTATTCCCAATAAAAGCATCCGCCACAAACAGTTCCGCATAAAATTTCCGAATTTCCTGCTCGCTGATTCCCGGTGTGTATTTTGCAATCTCTCCTATCGTCTCGAAGCTCGGAGTCTGTGCCCCTTTTGTGTCATCTGCACTGCTGAGGGATGTAAGTTCTGCCTCGCTGAGCCGGTAACCATCCGTTTCCAGATTTTTGCAGGCACAGGCAATGTATGTCCTTTCCTCCCCCGTGGATGACTTCGCGGTATATTCTCCCAGTATCACATCCTGCACCGGAAGCCCCAGCAGCTTCATAATCCGGCAACCCAGAAATTCAGAAAAAGCGTTATTAATATAAGACAAATCGCGTCCGTGTTCCCTTATCGGGTCAGGAAGCTTCAGCAGATACTCATTCCCATCGTCCAGCACGACTGTTTCTTTCCGCTCCGATCCGCCAAAACGGTTAAAAAGCTTTTCAATGATATGCTCATTAAAATTATACTCATTCATTCACCTCACCCCTTTACGCAACAACTCCCTTAATCGTAAAAATTCAGCCTCAGTCATAATATGCATATGCGATGCCAGCTTGGTATCCCCATCAAGGTATAAAAACGTTCGCTGCATCTCATACAGATTATCGTTGCTATGATCCGCCATGTAATTTCCGCGTGCTGCCAGGAATTCTTCCAGTTCCTTTTCCATTTCCGGCAAACGCGTAAAATCAAACTTTCCATATTCTTTCCTTATCGTATCATCAGGCACAAGCTGACATTCTTTCAAATCGCTCATGACGGCATTCTCCCCTCATCGTTTCCGGTCATTTTACCCGGTGACAGCTTCCGAAGCTCAGAGCTACACAATGGCTATGAATCGGAAACTGGTGAAATTCTTCCCAGCAATCTTAACATAGCCACTTTATTTTTACAACAACGATTCCCGGCATAGAGCGGAAAGTTCAGCGGGTGTAAGCAGCTTGACTTCCTCCTCCAATGCTTGCAGTGACGGTGTGAGGATAAGCAGTTCTTCTTCTGTAATCTGCAAAAACCGCACCCAGCTATGAAGCCCTGCTATCCTCTTTTCAATCTGCTTCTGCTTTTTCTTCCCACCCGCGAGCCTTCCTGCTTCAAACCGGCAGCTGGGAATTTTTTCTCCGAGCAGTTTTTCCAACAGCACCACTGCCTGCAGGCAGCGAACTGTTTCCGCTGCATCACCACTCTTTACCTGAACTCCTTTTCCACCAGATGTAATGATTGTCTCCATATCTGCTTTCCATTCCAATTCTCACTCTAATGATTCCGGTATTCACTGATATGAATAGGAATTTTCATCCCGGTTGTAAATTCCGATCAAACTGCTTCCATCGGACAGTGTGAAGGTGATCGTCGCTGTCCGCGTATCTGCATCAATCTCATACGAGCTGACTGCAGCAGCAGTGACATCACTGTAGCCGTTCCGATACAAATAATCATAGAGCGTGTACTGCAGTTCATAGCGATTTGCAAGATAATTCAGCAGTGTCGTTGGAATCCCTGTCACGGAAAGTGTGGTAGCATCATAGCTCCGCTCTGTTTCTGAGGAACCCTGTCCGCTCTGGATTTCAATCGCATCCTGCGCCTGTTCATCCGCTTCGCTTTCATTCTGCGTTTCCGCTTCTTCCACTCTATCAAATTCTTCCGCAGTTTCCCGTGTCTCCTCAAGCAGCAAAATATACTGGCCAGGATAATCCGGGTACATGATAACGGTAAGTCTGTCTTCCGAATTATCCATGCTTGCGTAGAATACAAAAGCTCCATCCGAAGAACACGGAATCTCATTTTCAAATGTTACCTCCGTCACTCTGGCCAGATCGTTATTCGATAAAAATGCAGACAGAGCCATAAGGAAATCCGATTCCCGGTAGCCGGATTTTTTCTTTTGTTCCTCTGTCAGGCCGGATACCTTTATGGACGGCAGAATCAAATTTTCTGAATCTCCGAAAATAGTCTGCTGCCAGTCCTCAGTCTCAGTTTCGTTTTCTGCGTCAGAAAATGTAGCATTCATATTTTCCGCTTCACTCTGATTTTCTTCGATGGTTGTGGCATTCTCTCCTGCTGCAGAAATATCCGATTCATCCGTATCACTCGTTCCGGTCACCCGGATGGTTTGGGTTGCCGCAGCTGCTTCGGATTCTGATTCAATGATTGCCGTTTCCGTCCCCTGGGGCAAATTCGTCTCCGTATTCCTGGAACTATTGTTGAGCAGATACAATGCTGCAAGGAAAATCAGAATCACCCCTATCAGCCATTGTCTCCACTGGTATAAAAAATGTTTACCGTTCTGCTCACTACCATTTTCTTCGTTCTCGCTTTCTGCAACGGCAGCGGTCTCTGTCTCCGATTCAACAGACTGCTCTTCGTCAGCCGCGTTCCCGTTCTGAATGAATTCATCCGATTCCCGTGTTCCTTCATCTTCCAATAGATCATCCTTGCAAGTCTCTCGGCCCATGGTTTCATCTTCACAGGGTGCATTTACTTCAAGCTCATTTTCAGGCAATCCCTTATTCGGTTCTGCTTCCTCCTGATTTTCATTTTCTGTATTAATGCTGTCCCGGCTTTCATATTC
>JAJQFO010000238.1:3695-15178 GCA_021201095.1 Lachnospiraceae bacterium | reverse complement strand
GCTTTTACTGGATCTGGGATTCCGGCAGGTGCGTGTACGGGTCCATGGAAACATCGCCCGGATTGAAATCCTGCCGCAGGAATTTGAAAAGCTGATGCAGGAAGAAGTACGGCTGAACGTTTATACAAGATTGAAAGAGTATGGTTTTTCCTATGTGACGCTGGATTTGATGGGATACCGGACAGGGAGCATGAACGAGACGCTGTAGCAAAAGGGAGCCGCAGACACTTATGGCATTATACGCAATCGGAGATTTTCACCTTTCCTTCCAGACCAATAAATCCATGAATCGGTTTGGGACCATCTGGCGGAAGCATGAAGAAAAAATCAAAAAGAACTGCAGCCGGCTGATCCGCCCGAAGGATACGCTCGTGATTACCGGCGACCATTCCTGGGGCAAAAATCTGGAGGAATGCCGCGAGGATCTGGCTTTTATAGAAGCATTGCCGGGCAGAAAGATTCTGCTTCGGGGCAACCATGATATGTTCTGGGACGCCAAAAAGACGGAGAGGCTGAACAGAGAATATCAGGGACGGCTGGCGTTTTTGCAGAATAATTATTATGCCTACGAGGATTACGCTCTGGTCGGGACAAAGGGATATACCTTTGAAGGGCCGTTTTATCTCGATCGGAGAGGCCGGATTGTCGGCTGGGACGACGAGAAAGAACTGCATGCAAAAAAGCTGGTTGACCGTGAACTCGCCCGACTGCAGCAGTCCTTTGATGCGGCGACAGCAGACGGATATCAGAAATTTATCCTGTTTCTGCACTACCCGCCCACCAGTATCCTTGAAAAGGAAAGTGCCTTTACCAGGATCGCGGAGCAATATCATGCGGAGCATGTCGTATATTCCCACTGCCATGGGGAAAGCCGCTTTCATGACAGCATCCGCGGAGATTTTCACGGCATCACTTATCATCTGGTATCCGGCGATTTTCTGAACTTTATGCCGGAGCGGATTTTGTGACCTTTCAATGCTTCTTCCTGAACGGATGAAATGAACTTCTGCAGTTTCTCATGGATAGGATTGATGGGGTTCCAACCGCTGCTCCCGCCCAAGGCCGCCATCATCCTCTGCGAAGTCGAGGACGCGTGCAAGCCATGCCATGAGAGGCGCTGAGTACCTGTGGCATCTACACTTCGCTTACACATCTGCTGACCGCAGCAAAACGAGAAAGTGAAGCAAAGAATTATTCATCCGCATGATTTTCCAGGAAAAAGAGAGGTGTCAAAATGTCAAGACCAGTCAAATGCAGAACCATCTGCCGCTATCCCCAGACTCTGGAGTTTATTCCAGCCGGAAACGAATCAAACAGTCAGGGAAAAAAAGAAGCGATCATCCTGACCGTAGATGAATATGAAACCATCCGCCTGATTGACAAGGAAAATCTCTCTCAGGAACAGTGCTGCAAACGCATGCAGGTCGCGCGGACCACGGTGCAGAAAATCTATGATTCTGCCCGCAAAAAGCTGGCCACTGCGCTGGTAGACGGCCTTCCTCTCAGAATCGAAGGCGGCGAATATCTGATCTGCAACGGCCAGAACCGCTCCTGCGGCATCAGTGAGTGTTATAAACAAGAGCTTTACCAGACCTGGCATAAACCAAAAGACAGCTCCATTACAAGGATTGCTATCCCCTATGAAAACGGTCGGATATTTCAGCATTTCGGCCGTGCGGCACTGCTTAAGATTTATGACGTGAAGGATGGAACAATCACAGCCTCCGAAGTGATCCGTACCAACGGTCAGGAGCATGGTGCGCTGGTGGAAATCCTGAACGCTCTGCAGGCAGACATCCTCATCTGCGGCGGAATCGGCGGAGGCGCACAGGCCGCTCTCACTTCGTCCGGTATCCGGCTGTATGGCGGCGTGACCGGTGATGCGGAATCCGCTGTGGAGGCATTGCTTGCCGGGACACTTGCTGCCGCAGATATGCCGTGCAGCCATGGTGCAGAAGCATATTGTCGGTGAAGGTACTGAGCAGTTATGATTCAAAATCATAAAATATTCAGACGCTCACCATTCTCGACATAAGAAAAATGTAAGGAGCCAGTCCTCACGATACCAGACAAAGTTCTCTCTTCAATGCATACGATTCGAGCGACAAAATGTGATACTACAGATTACAAGGAAACATGAAACATCCTCCTGATCCGCTCAAGCAAGCCAATCCTGACATATCCGATAGATGCAGTTCGACCATCTGAAGCGGTTCTGCCCGTCCGGGCGGATGCTGCCTCCCGCAGCCCCTCCTCCTGCTGAAGCTGTATGTACAGGTTTTCAATCTCATCGCGAAGGATGTCCGCAATCTCCTGCTTCAGCTTTTCATTCTGTTCTCCGACTGCCTCGCTGACCAGATCGCGCAGCATCATCTCAAACCGCAGATAATTATCCGTCTCCGCAGAAGGAATCACCTCGTATTCACTCCCATCTGGCGGAGCCGCCTCATTCTCCATCTGCATTCCTTCCCGGTTATCTTGCATGTTCGTACTCATGCCCACATCCATGCTGGCATCTGCAGCCGCATCTTTTTCAGCTCCGGCAAACCCGGCCGTCCGTTTGTATGTTCGCTCCGTCTTCATTCCGACCGCTCCTCCAAATAAACGCTCCGGTCGAAAGCTCTCCTCTCCTTTCGCCGATTCATCCAGCATCAGGCGGATCGCTTTCAGCTGAATCCCTTTCTCCTTCAGTGCCTTCACCCGAAGGAACAATGCCAGATCCTCTTCACTGTAAATGCGGTGCCCCAAAGCAGTCCTTTTAATCGTTATTCCAAGCTCGTCTTCCCAATACCGCAGCACATGGGAAGCAACTCCGGTTTTCTGTACCGCCTCCGTCACTGTATAAAACTCCTGCTCCGCGTTCTCCTTCTCTCTCATCTTCTAATCCACTCCCAACATTTCTGTCTGAACCATTTTCATTCGTACTCCCCGCACCGCAGATATTTCTGCAGCAAGAAGTCAAATGTTCATTCGCTATAACAAATATATGAGGAAACAGACAAAAATAGAACCGTCGCAACTGTGACGGGACTGAACAGTTACAAACCGTCTGCCAGACCTGTTGCTTCGCAGAAGTTAACAGCTCAGCAAAAAAACTCGCAGCAGTTCAAAACGATATACAAAACACAGGATATCAGGACGATTTTGACGCACTGTTTGCCAAAAAAGGATATGCGTCCATAGAGGAGGTCATCAATGAAAATAAATAAGACAGCCGCCGATATCAGGGGCGACTGTCTTATCTGCATAACTTGTCTTTTCTACTTCTTCATATTCGCAAACTTTGTGAACCTTGGCAGCCATGCGAGCTCGACGGTCCCGATGGGGCCGTTTCTCTGTTTGGCGATGATGATCTCCGCCACGTCTTTTTTCTGAGTGTCATGGTTGTAATAATCATCACGGTAGATGAACATCACAACGTCGGCATCCTGCTCAATAGCTCCGGACTCACGCAGGTCGGAAAGCATCGGGCGGTGGTCCGGGCGCTGCTCCACAGCACGGGAAAGCTGGGAAAGAGCTACGACCGGCACCTGTAGCTCCCTGGCAATTTCCTTTAAGGAACGCGAAATATCCGAGATTTCCTGCTGTCTGGAATCGGAGCGCCGGCTGGCGGTCATCAGCTGGAGGTAGTCGATCATGATGATGTCCAGCTTATGTTCCAGCTTGTATTTCCGGCATTTGCTGCGCAGCTCGGACACAGAAATGCCAGGCGTATCGTCGATGATGAGGTTCGACTTTCCAATGACACCGGCGGCTTCTATCAGGCTGGTCCAGTCATTGTCACTGAGATTACCGGTACGCAGTACCTGGGAATCCACCCGGGATTCCATGGCGAACAGACGGTTAACCAGCTGCTCCCGGGACATCTCGAGGCTGAATATGGCCACAGTCAGATTGCTTTTGAAGGCCATATACTCAGCAATGTTCAGCACAAACGCCGTCTTTCCCATAGACGGACGCGCAGCGATCAGAAGCAGATCTGACGGCTGGAATCCTGAAGTCTTGTAGTCCAGGTCAATAAATCCGGTCGCAAGTCCGGTCACAGTGCCCTTGGAACGGCTGGCCGCCTCAATCCGGTCGAGTGCATTGAGGACAATTTCCTTGATGGGTGTAAAATCCTCGCTCGATTTCTGCTGGAGCACCTGAAAAATCTTCTTTTCGGCGTCCTCCATGATCGCCTCAGTACCTTCTTTTCCGGCATAACAGGCAGACGCAATCTCCTCGCATACGCGAATCAGGCGCCGCATCTGTGCTTTCTCAGCAACAATCTGCGCGTGCGCCCGGATGCCCGCCGACGTCCACACGGAGGTCATGATATCACGCACATATTCCATGCTGCTGATTTCAGGAGGCACGTCCTTCTCCTTAAGACGGTTTTGTACCGTGACCAGGTCGACCGGCTTATTTTCACCGTAAAGCTCGACCATTGCTTCAAAGAGCAGGCCGAACTGCTTCTGATAAAAATCATCCGGAGACAGAATCTCCGACGCAACCGTCACCGCGTCCCGGTCCATCAGCATCTCGCCGATCACGGCCTGCTCCGCCTCCGTATCATGCGGCATGACACGTTTTAACAGATTATCTTCCATTCTATTCTATCCTTACTTCTCCACCACATGCACCAGGATCTCGGTCGTCACCTTTGGATGCAGCTTCACCGTTACCTGTGTCACGCCCAGCGTCTTGATCGGCGCGTCCAGCAGGATTTTCTTCTTGTCAATCTCATGGCCGAGCTGTTTCTGCACTTCCTCGGCAATCTCTTTAGAGGAGACAGAGCCGAACACGCGCCCCTTGTCACCTGCCTTGACAGACACACGGATTTCCTTTCCATTCAGCTCCTCACCCAGCTTTTTCGCTTCCTCGAGGTTCTCCTTCGCTACCTTCTCAGCGTTGGCCTTCTGCAACTTCAGATCGTTCAGGTTTTTGCCGGTCGCCTCTTTAGCGAGCCCTTTCCGAAAAAGCACGTTCCGTGCGTAGCTCTCGCTCGCCTCTACAATCTCTCCCTTTTTGCCAAGGGATTTTACATCCTGTAATAATATAACTTTCATCGCATATTGCTCCTTTCCAAAACATTCTCAGCAGATTTCATACAACTATCATCGCTGCAGTTCCACGTAAGGTTCCGTATCACATATTCCGTCCTCGTGCCGTCAAAAACTCCATCTCCCACTCTCTGACTAATATTACCGCTATATCGCTCCCTCTTTCGTCATCTGCGTGAGCACCTCTTTCAGCATCACGCGGGCCTGGTCGGTGTCCACGCCGGTCAGCTGCGCACCGGCGATATTGATGTGGCCGCCACCGCCCATGCGTTCCATGATAATCTGGACATTCACCTCGTCGATCGCGCGGGCACTGACATAGATTTTGTCGTTATACTCCGTCAGCACAAAGGATGCCTTCACGCCGATAATATTCAGCAGCTCATTCGCCGCCTGGGCGCCGACCACGGTCGGACTGTCCAGCCCCTGCGCCGGGCAGACTGTGATGGCGTAGCTGTCCATATACAATTCCGCATGCCGAACCGCCTCCGCCCGCGCCTTGTAGGTCGCCATATCATTGCGGAAGACCTTGCGGACTCTTGTCACATCCGCTCCGTTCCGGCGCAGATACGCAGCTGCTTCAAACGTGCGCATACCCGTCTTTGTCAGGAAATTATTGGTATCAATAATAATACCGGCGTAAATACAGTCCGCCTCGTAGGGCTTCAGACGCACACCGTCTTCATAATACTGCAGAATCTCCGTGATCATCTCGCACGCAGAGGACACGGCCGAGTCAATATAGGACAGTGCCGCGTTCTCGATCTTATCTGTACTCTGCCGGTGATGGTCGACTACGACAATCGTTTTTGTCAGATACAAAAGCTCCTCGCACTCCACCATAGAGGGGCGGTTCGTGTCCACTACTACCACGACCGTATTCTCATTGGTCAGCTGGATGGCCTGCTCGTGATTGATAAAGACATCGTCCGCGTACTCGAGCGTATCCTTCAGAGAATTCACCCAGGGACGAATACTGCCCGTGATTTCGCCCAGCACAATATGCACCGGCTTGCCAGAACGCATGGCCGCGCTGCAGACGCCGACACAGGCGCCTAAAGAATCGTTGTCTGTATTCTTGTGGCCCATAACGACTACCCGTTCCCGCGTGCCGATCAGCTCGCGGAGAGCCTGCGCCTTGACTCTGGCACGCACGCGGGCGTTGCTCTCAGAGCGCTGCGTTTTGCCGCCGTAAAATGAAATTTTGTCCTGGTCCTTAACTACCGCCTGATCCCCGCCGCGGGCAAGCGCCATCTCAATCGCGACATGCGCAGCGTCAAAATTCTCCGTATAATTGCCATTGTCCGTACCCACGCCGATGCTGATCGTCATATTCATGGAATTGCCCAGATTGACCGTCTTGACATCCTCCAGAAGGGAAAAGCGGTCTTCCATCAGCGAATCCAGACTTACCCGATTCATCACCAGCAGGTACTTGTCCTTTTCCAGATTTTTAATCAGGCCGCCTGCGGAAATAATATACTTTGTAATGCGCCGCTCGACCAGCGCTCCCAGCATGGAACGCCGCACATCCTCGACGCTGTCCATTGCCTCATCGTAATTATCAATATACAAAAGGCCGACCGCGGGCTTCTGCTCGAAATTTTCCTGCTTCAGATAGGTAAGCTCCGTAATATCCAGGAAATAAAGCGCGATGATATCACAGGTATCTCCCTCCGGCTCAGCAATCTCCGCCCCCTCAAGCATCTCCTTAAGGGCAACTCGTTTCATGATCACCCGGTATTTCCGGTCTCCGTAATCAATCTCCTCACTGGTTTCCTCATCATCTCCCGGAAAGCCTGCCGCTGTCAGTCCCGGAAAAACAGAAGAAATATTTTTGTGGCAGTCACTGCCACGCTCTGTCATCTGGCATAACAGCTCATTCATCCATGCAAACCGACCGTCCGGCAATGCCAGACCGAAAGGGATCCGCATTCCGTTGAGGAGATCCTTCTCCACGCCTCCGAAACGCTGGGAAAAATCAACCAGCTCCAGCAGCACCTTCGGTTTGTAATATAAATCAAGTATCAATATGGTCAGATAAAGCACCAGCGAAAAACCGCCGACGATACACCCGGCAAGCGTGTCCACGTACAGCGTCCCCGCCGTCAGAAAGAGCAGCAGAAGGCAAAGAAGTACGCACCAGTACCAGTGCCGCAAAATCCTGCCGCTGTATTTCAGCTGCACCTTCGTCCCCGTCTTATCATCCTTCATGTTTCAAACTCCTTCCTCCACTCCCGCGGCATCTCTTTTCCGCAGTCGTGTGTAAGCAGCTATTTTTATGATTCTCTCAATCGTGTGCCGACCGGCAAATTCCGTGTGTCTGTGCAGGCATACGCGACAGCCCGGCGCATCGTTACGGACAGTTTACCACAAAGTCAGCGCAAGTGGAAGCAGAAAATCACACAATCGAGAAAGAGCAATTATTGCAGCTGCAAGTCACACCGCGCCGCACTTCCGCTGTGGGATAGCTGCGCAGGCCGAAGAGAACGAGTAACGCAGGAAATACCAGAATGCCCGTATATGCAAAACGGCCCGCATACCATCCCTGATATGCAGGCCATTCCACGATGGGGAAAGGGAAGACTGCTCCTGCCGCCCCATTTCATCTCATTTTAGTCCTGTACGTACGGCATAAGCGCAACATGGCGGGAACGCTTGATCGCTACTGTCAGTGCACGCTGATGCTTTGCGCAGTTGCCTGTGATTCTTCTCGGAAGAATCTTGCCTCTCTCAGATACGTATCTTTTCAGCTTGTTTACATCCTTGTAATCGATCTCGTTGTTCTCTTTGCCGCAGAACACGCAAACCTTTTTCCTTCTGCGGATGCCGCCGCTGCGTCTTTTCATCGGCGCGTCGCCCTTATCTTTATTAAATGCCATTGCCTTAAATCCTCCTGATTCCTTTCATTTCCATCGCACTCAGGAAAGCAGCCGCCTGATTCCACACGATGGACACCTGCCTGATTCATTTCCATCGCACCCGGAAAGCAGATAATGATGCGCTTTACGCTCCCATCATCACTGCAGACACCGCAGACATTCCTGAACCAGTCCGGCGTCCTGCTCTCTCATCAGTTGAATGGAAGCTCTTCGTCAATCCCGTCCGGGATATTCATAAATCCATCGCCCACGGATGCCTCTGACGGAGACGGTGCCGCTGCTGCCTGTGCAGCCGGTCTGGAATATCCGCCGCCCTGTCCCTGAGACGCTGCCTTGCTCTCCGCGAACTCCTGATCCTCCACGACCACGTCTGTCGTGTAGACCTTCTGGCCATCTCTGTTCGTGTAGCTGCCTGTCTGGATCCTGCCTGTGACCACGATCTTGGTCCCCTGACGCAGATATCTCTCAGCGAACTCCGCGCCCTTTCCAAATACCACGCAAGGAATGAAATCAGCGGTCTGCTGGTCATTATTTGCATCGCGGCGGAATCTGCGGTCTACCGCCAGAGTATATCTGGCATACGCTGAAGAATTCTCTCCCGCCGAGTAACGAACCTCCGGGTCTCTGGTCAGGCGTCCCATTAAGATGACTTTATTCATAATATATACCTCTTTTCGATCTTATGCACTGAATTACGCATCCTGTCTCACGCATAAGTATCTGATGACATTCTCCATGATCCGGATCCTTTTCTCGATCTCTGCCGGACATGTAGGCTCTGCATCAAAACGAACGAAGTAGTAAAAACCTTCACGCATCTTCTTGATCTCGTAAGCGAGCTTTCTCTTGCCCCACTCTTCTACTTCCGTCACAGTACCGCCGAACCGGGTCACCAGCTCTTTCACCTTTTCAATCGTAGCGGCTCTGTCTTCGTCTTCAAGCTTTGCGCTGACAACGACTGCCAATTCATACTTGTTCATGCTTCGTAGCACCTCCTTATGGACTTTTGGCTCCCTGACCGTGCGGCTCATCCTGTGCCGCCTCCCGCAGGGAACAAGGAAATATATCACAATTGCTGATTCTACCACAGGATTCCAGTGAATTCAAGCATTTTTTACAGCTTCCGAAACAGTTTTTACGGTTTTTTCAATCCCCGCGCGTTTTTTTCCACCAGTTTCCGCGGAACCATGATCTGATGGGCACAGCCCATACATTTCAGCCGGAAATCCGCTCCGACACGGAGGATTTCCCACTCCTGGCTGCCGCAGGGGTGCTTCTTTTTTAATTTTACAATGTCGCCTACTTCAAAATCCAAACAAAGCACCTCCGATCTTTTTTGGGTTAGCCTTCTGCTCTGCCCGACTTTACATAGTTCAGCCCAATTTTATCTGGCTCCATCCTTCTTAAGTACATCCAAAAGGAAAGTATCTTTCCTTCAGTTTCTCGCTGCATTTTCCGCTGCAAATGTAATGTAAATAATTGCAGGAGTGCGAAGCACGGAGCAATCCGTAGTATCATACCCTTTTGTCACTCGAATCAAGTAAATACAGCATACCCGGCACATTTCTCAAACATGCAGCGCCCCCAGCACCGTCCCGATTTTTTCCTGTATGAGCAGGTCTGCATGTCGGTCGCGCGGGGTCGGCGCCATGTTGATCACCACCAGATGGCGTCCCTGGAAATAATCGATCAGACCGGCCGCCGGGTAAACCGCAAGCGATGTGCCGCCGATGATCAGCACGTCCGCCTGAGAAATATAGCGGATGGAATCCTGCATCGTCTTCTGGTCGAGTCCCTCCTCGTAAAGAACAACATCTGGTTTGATGATTCCGCCGCAGAAGCAATGCGGCAGACCATCTTCACTTTTCAGAAAGTCCAGCATCTGCTTTCCATCAAAGCACGCGTGACATTTCTGGCAATAATTGCGGTGGATACTTCCGTGCAGCTCCAGCACCTTTTTGCTGCCGGCCTTTTGATGGAGACCGTCAATGTTCTGCGTCACGACTGCCTTCAGCTTGCCGCACTCCTCCAGCTCGGCGAGTTTTTTATGCGCCGCATTCGGCTCCGCGTCAAGCACCAGCATCTTATCACGATAGAAACGATAGAACTCCTTCGTATTTCTTTTAAAAAAAGTATGGCTTAATATCGTCTCCGGCGGATAATCGTATTTCTGGTGATAAAGCCCGTCCACGCTCCGGAAATCCGGGATGCCGCTCTCCGTCGAAACCCCGGCCCCGCCGAAAAAGACGATGTTATTGGTATTGTCGATGATCTGCTGCAGCTGTTCGATATTGCTCATCTTTCTTACCCCCATTTCCCATGTAGTTCTCTCAAGCCTCTTTGCATTTTCCGTTCCCTGTGTAATTCGCACGGATCTATACAGTGCTTAGCGGCACTACCCTGTAATACTGCTTTATTTTACTCTATTTTGACGCATACATCTGCACAAGCTTCCCCTGCACGACAAAGCGGGTCGCCGAATCGCCGGTACAGGTAGAAAGTGTCACTACTTTATCGTCCGTCGAAATCGTTACACCGCTGTTATCCACCTCGGAATTTTCCATTGCTGTATCCAGGAATTCCTGATATTCCTCATCATCTGTAAAGACAATCTGATAGGTCTGCCCCACCTTGTTTACGACACGCGCTGAGAAAATCCGATACTGATAGATGATGTCCTCCGTGAAAATCCAGAAGTATTTGCTCTTATTATAGACCTCCTCATCCCGGAATTTCTTCAGAGAGCCGAACATAGAGCCGTTCTTCATATTGTGTCCGTAGATGATCGTATTCTGATCCGAGAAATCGCTGTTATTTTCAAAGTTCACAAAAAGACAGCCTGCAAACAGATATTCTCCTTCAAATGAACGGTGCAGGTAATAGTCATTGTCGTCTCCCTGCACAACCGGGTAGCTCAGGTCGAGCGCGCGGATCTTCAGCCAGCCCACAATATCAGAATTTACTTCCTTCAGGGACGCAAAGTCAATCGGGTTGACCATGGTCGGAAGACTAACCTCCTCCTCATCGACTTCTACGGTCTTCACCTCACGGCCGCTGACGCTCTGTGGACCTTCATTCTCAAATGCCTCCTCCAGCGCGTCCAGATCCTCTGTCTCTGTCTCATCGGTGGTATAAGTGGCCAGGTTGGCGTACTCGTTGTCCGCCTTCTGATATTCTTTGTAATAGCCGTAAAGCTTATATCCGGCAAAGACAAACACGCCGAAGGCCACAACCATCACAATCAGGCTCAGCACATCACCGACCCTGCTCTTTTTTTTGCGCGGCTTTTTGCCGGAGCCGTTGTTCGCGCCGCCCGGATTTCCGCCATTTCTGCCGCTGTTCCCATTCCCGAGGCCGCCGCCATAGCCGCCGTTCGGGCCATAACTGCTTCCGCCGTAGCTGCCATCTGAGCCATAACCATTTCCGCCGTTCGGACCATAGCCGTTTCCGCTGTAGCCGCCATTCGGATCATAGCGGGTTCCGCCATAGCTGCCATGCTAACCATAGCCGATTCCGCTATAGCAGGCAGACTCACCATAGCCGCTTCCGCGGTAGCAGA
>JAJQFO010000238.1:0-3685 GCA_021201095.1 Lachnospiraceae bacterium | reverse complement strand
CCCCCGCCCCCCCCCCTCCTGTTTTTCTTTCAATATCCCTTTCCCATCTAGCTTCACTAACTCCAATAGGCGGTCCCGGTCTACCGGCCATTCTGACCATAGCCGCTTCCGCTGTAGCTGCCATCCGAAGCATAGCCGCTGCCGCCATAACCGGCACCCAAGCCGTAGCCGCTGCCGCCAGTTCCATAGCTGTCAGCTGCTCCATAACCGCTGCCCGCTCCATAGCTGCTCCCACCGTAACCAGAGTTCGAACCGTAGCTGTCTCCACTATAGCCATTCCCGCTGTCATAGCCGCCGTAACCACCGCCTCCGGCATAATCCCCGGAATAACCGCCATAACCATTGTCCGTGTAATACCCGTCCGAATAACTGTCACTTTGCCGGGTTCCGTTTTTGCCGCTGCTTCCGTTCCTTCTCATTGCTTTCCCCCTTCGCGACCTGCGCATCTACCGGTATGTTCACGATAAAACGCGTGTTTTTGCTGTCGCTAACCGCTGATATTGCTCCGCCATGCAGCTCCACGATCCGTTTCGCAATCGCAAGCCCCAGCCCGGCGCCCCCCGTTTTGCTTGATCTGCCGTCGTCGACACGGTAGAACTTTTCAAAAATCATCTCCAGCTTTTTCTGCGGAATCTGCGGTCCCTCGTTTGTAAAGACGATGGTGATCCCCCCATTTCCGCCGCGCGCCTGAATCAGGATCTGAGTGCCCTCGTTTCCGTAAGCAGCCGCGTTTTTCAGCAGGTTGTCAAAGACGCGGGCCAGCTGCTCCGGATCACCCAGCATCAGCAGCCCCTCCTGAACGTCGACCACACAGGTCATGTTTTTTGCATTCAGCAGCCCGTAATTTTCATCCTCCAGCTGCTCCAGCATGATGGAAAGGTTTATTTCCCGTTTTTCTAATGTAATGTCCTGCGCATTGAAACGAGTAATCTCGAAAAACTCGTTCATCAGCTCTTCCAGCCGGATCGCCTTTTCCAATGTAATATGCGTATATTTTACGCGCTCCTCCTGCGACATTTCCGGATGCTCGTCCAGCATGGTCAGATACGCAGTCACAGAGGTCAGCGGCGTCTTCAGATCATGCGCCAGGCAGACAACCATCTCATTTTTGCGCTGCTCGCTCTCTACTGCCTGCTGCGCCCGCCAGGAAAGACGGCGGCGAAGCTCATTCATCTGCTCTGCCATCGGCTCCAGCTCACCCGGAAGCACAATCGCTTCCGGCGATTCCGAAAGAACCCTGTCCAGTCCGTCACTGACGCTGTTCAAGTAGCGCGTCATCCGTTTCAGAGCCAACAGATAAAAGAGGAAAAACATCAGCAGGAAGCCGCCCAGCACAAACAGCACCCTTCCATTTACCAGCAGCCGGGTGTACACCGCGGCCGCACGCTCCGCCGACATGCCCAGCTTCTGCAGAACCTTCAGTACCAGGCTCTGAAAGGTCTCCCCTCCGATCCCTCTTGTAAGGAAGGTCAGCAGGCCATAGCCGGCCGCCACCGCCAGGATACTGATCAGAGCAGACCGAAGCGCCATATTCCGCCCGATTTTTCCATATCTGTTTCTCAATTTTTCACCCGATTCCTCATTTTTATCAGAATATTTGATTCTCATTATTCCCCGGATAACCGGTTCTCAATGGTTTTCAGATACCTGATTCCCAATTTATCCAAAGCACAGATCCCAAAACCTGTCCAGACCTGCCACCTCGCTGCCGCTTAGACAGCCAAACTGCAAAAGTCTATTTATCGATCTTATATCCGACACCCCAGACTGTCTTGATAAAATCGCTTTTCCGGTGCCCGTCCCCCATCTTCTCCCGCAGATGGCGGATGTGGACCATCACGGTATTGTTGCTGTTTTTAAAATATTTTTCTTTCCAGATCTGTTCAAACAGCTGCTCGGAGCTGATGACCTTCCCGCGGTTTTCACTCAGCAGCCAGAGTATATCAAACTCGATCGGTGTGAGTACCAGTTCACGCTCGTTGAACACGCATTCGTGGGTGTCGCGGTTCATCACAAGTCCGCCAAAATCAATGATGTTGTCCGGCAGACTGCCTCCGCTCTCATTGTATTTTGTATAGCGGCGAAGCTGCGCCTTGACACGGGCAACCATCTCCAGCGGATTGAACGGCTTTGGTATGTAATCATCTGCGCCGAGCGTGAGGCCGTTGATCTTGTCCGTATATTCCGTCTTCGCAGTCAGCATGATCACCGGAAAGGTATAGCTCTCGCGGATTTTGCGAAGCACCCGGAAACCGTCGATATCCGGGAGCATCACATCCAGCAGGGCCAGATCCGGCGGTGCCTGTGCGATCCGGTTAAGCGCCTCACGTCCGGAATAAGCCAGCTCCACCTCGTAGCCCTCATTTCGCAGATAAAGCCCAATCACCTCTGCGATCTCTTTTTCGTTGTCCAAAACCAGTATTTTGCTCATGTGATGCGCATCCTTCCGAAATATAGTAACCGATGCAAATCATTTTCGCTGCCGCCCCCACTCCCTGCGTAAAATACTGTCAATTCAGAATCACAATACGTTCGCAGCTGTCCGTACTCCCTGCGTAAAAGGCAGACAATGCAGAATTACAACAGGCTCCGCGGACAGTGGTTACGACAGCCGTACGGCAGCATTTCTGCGAAATAGAAATTACTGCAGATTTCCAACTGTCCGCGGATACGGCAATACGTCGCGGATGTTGGACATGCCGGTCAGATACATCACGCAGCGCTCAAAGCCAAGGCCAAATCCGGCGTGACGGGTGGAGCCGTATTTGCGCAGATCCACGTAATACGCGTAATCCTCCGGCTTCATCCCCAGCTCTGCGATCCGGCGGGTAAGAACCTCCAGGTCATCCTCTCTCTGGCTGCCGCCGATGATCTCGCCAATGCCGGGCACCAGGCAGTCCATCGCTCGCACCGTTTTTCCATCCTCGTTCAGCTTCATATAAAAAGCCTTGATCTCCTTCGGATAATCGGTGACAAACAGCGGGCGCTTATAAATCTGCTCTGTGAGGTAGCGCTCATGCTCTGTCTGCAGATCCGCTCCCCAGGAAACCTTATACTCAAATTTGTCATTATGCTTGCTCAGAATCTCCACTGCCTCGGTGTAGGTAATCCGCCCGAAATCAGAATTGAGCACATGATTCAGCCTCTCAAGCAGTCCCTTGTCCACAAAGGAATTGAAAAACTGCATTTCCTCCGGCGCGTTTTCCAACACATAGCGGATGATATATTTGATCATGCTCTCCGCGAGGATCATGTCGTCCTCCAGATCCGCGAAGGAAATTTCCGGCTCAATCATCCAGAACTCTGCGGCGTGACGGGCGGTGTTGGAATTCTCCGCACGGAAGGTCGGCCCAAAGGTGTAGACATTCCGGAATGCCTGCGCAAAAGCCTCCACATCCAGCTGTCCGCTTACGGTCAGATTGGTCTGCTTGCCAAAGAAATCCTTTGAAAAATCAACTGCCCCTTTGTCGTCGCGCGGCAAGTTGTCCATATCCAGCGTCGTCACCTGAAACATCTCTCCGGCGCCTTCACAGTCGCTCGCCGTAATCAACGGCGTATGCACATAGACAAAGCCCCGTTCCTGGAAAAAGGTGTGAATCGCGTACGCAATCAGGGAGCGCACACGGAACACGGCCTGAAAGGTATTCGTCCTCGGACGCAGGTGCGGAACCGTGCGCAGATACTC
>JAJQFO010000171.1 GCA_021201095.1 Lachnospiraceae bacterium | reverse complement strand
GCAGCGGGGGCCGCGGGAGCATGATCAGAGGGGTGAGAACGGCCAGCGCTTACGAGAGGGGCGACCCCCGCGCGAGGTCCGGGCTGTAGTCTGTCTGCAGCGCTGTGATGGCGACGATCGGGTTTACCACCAGCAGAAGCAGGTTGGCGAGGGCTTTGTTGGCATGATCATCGATCAGGTGCAGACGGCTGACGAGAATGCCGACAAATAAGATCAGAAGCATTTTAATAATCTGGGTCATTATGACAGAAAACATGGTAACATCCTTTCAGGTGACTGGCGGCTGTATCGGTGCGCAGGCCTGGAACACCGTTTTTTTCGTATGATGAAGCATATGTGGACTGATGCAGTATAGATATGTGAACCGGCAGATACGACAGATACCGATCAGTTGTCCGGCTCCTGGCAGTCCTCATAAAATACATCCACCAGGAACAGTGCGTTCGGCGGCGCGGTAAATCCGGCGAGGGAGCGGTCCCGGCCATCCAGAATGGAGGGCATCTGAGAAGGAAGCAGGTCCCCTATACCGACCTCGATCAGCGTACCGGTGAGAATCCGCACCATATGCTGGAGAAAACCGTCGCCGTGATAGCGGATGTAGAGGATACCGTCCTCCTCCTCGAAGGTGATATCAAAAATCGTGCGCACGGTCGACTTCTTCATCTGCCGGTTCGCGCAGAAGCTGCGGAAATCATGCGTTCCGACCAGATATCCGGCGGCCTCGCGCATCCGCTGCACATGCAGCTGCTCCTCGACACGGTACAGATACCGGCGGTCAAAAATATGCGCAATTTCCCCGCAGTCGATCCGGTATTCATAGAGCTTGCCGACGGCATTCAGCCGCGCGTGAAAACGCTCGTCCATCTTTTGTACAGATAGGATGCGGATGTCCGCAGGCAAATATTCATTAAAATAATCCTGGATTTCCCGGCACGAATAGCGGCTCCTCATGCGCGGAATCCGGAAATTCGCGACCTGATGCAGGGCATGGACGCCTGCGTCCGTCCGCCCGGAGCCATTCAGGTCCACCGGCTCCCCATACAGATGCTCCAGGATCGCTTCCAGCTTTTCCTGGATCGTGTCCGGCGTGTTGCCCTGCCGCTGCCAGCCATTGTAGCGGGTGCCGTCATATTGCAGAATCAAACAAAAATTAGCCATAACTGTCTCCTCCCTGTAAGGAGCACCTGCATGAAAAATTGCCTTCGGCAATGGCAGGTGCGTACAAGATGCAGTATAGCATTCTTTGCGCGAAATGGCAATTGGGGCGAATTTTTTATATTGATTGGAGGAATAACAGACATGAAACGTATTATACTGGCATCCGGCTCCCCGCGCAGGCGGGAATTGCTTTCACAGACAGGACTGGAATTTGAGGTGATTCCGGGAGAAGTAGACGAGGACGCTGTGGTCGCAAATCTGAACGCATCCTTTGCGGCGGCATCCGCTGCAGGCGCCGCGAACTTGGCGGCATCACCTGCCGGCGCTGCGGCTTCCACTACAGATCTTACGGCATCACCCGCAGATTCTGCGGCATCACCTGTCTACCCTGCGGAGGTCGTCAAAGCGCTCTCCTTAAGTAAAGCAGAGGCTGTAGCTGCTCAGATTTCCGAGGGCATCGTGATTGGATCAGACACGATCGTCTGGGACAATGGCATTCTCGGAAAGCCGAAAGACCGTGCGGACGCGCATCGGATGCTCCGCCAGCTGCAGGGGCGGGTTCATTCCGTATTTACCGGCGTGACCGTTCTGGTCAAAGAAGGAAAAACGGTAAAAAAACATACCTTTTTCAGCGAGACAAAGGTGGATGTCTATCCAATGACTGAAGCAGAAACGCAAAGCTATATCGACACCGGCGAGCCGATGGACAAGGCCGGTGCCTATGGTATCCAAGGGAAATTCGGCCTCTGGGTGAAGGGAATCGAGGGAGATTACAACAGTGTGGTCGGGCTGCCACTCTCCGCACTGTGGCAGGTACTAAAGCAATATGTATAAGGTGTTCATTATGATAGCCTGTGAACCAGGAAAGCGAGCGAATCGAAATGATGCAGATTGGTTTGATAAAAACGGTATACGAATTGATTTCACATCCAAATGAAGAAGAATTTCTCCGATATTTTTCTGCAGCTGCACATTAGTGAACGCTCCGGACGAGGTGTTCCGCTGATTACAAAGGTGTATGGACAGGAAGCTTTTGAATTTCGGGAGAATTCGATCGTGGTGACTATTCCATTTACTTTCTTCTCGACAAATGACAGAGAAAAAGTAGGGGATAAAGTAGGGGATAAATCGGCTGTGCGATTAAATCCAACCAGGCAGAGGATTGTAGAAGAGATGAGAAATAATCCGAATGTTACTTTGCCGCAGCTCACATCTATGATAGGGCTTAGTTATAAAACGATTGAGAAAAATGTTTCTTATTTAAAGAAGAACAAAATAATTGACAGAGTGGGTTCAAACAAAAATGGCTGGTGGAGAGTATTATAAGATATTTATCTGAACATTGGAACATTGGTAAAACAATCGACGACTGGGTTTTTTAACCGTATGGTATGACTGAAACCATGGAAAGGGATTAAAAGGACGTTCGCGCCTGCGTGTGTCAACGCGAACCGGCAGGTAGGGCTATCTGCGCGTTCACAGAAAAGACACAAATCTGCCACACAACAACCACATATTCAACACAAATCGGTCAAACCGAATTTTTATACTACCGTCAGCATGAAACAAGAGGTGTGTGGGCTGCTGGAAGGCAAAAAAGACCGGGAATAAGGAACCAAAGATCTCGTGAATGTCCCGCGCACTGGCTATAAATACTACTATATAAATACCATTTACTAAGAAGAGAGGGATTATTTATGAAGAACAAGAACGTTATTTCCATCGCATTGGCAGGAGTTTTGACGGTAGGAGCGGTCGCGGGACTGACCGGTTTTGCATCGAAGGATACAGTGAGCGCGACGACATTTACAGCAGAGTCAGATACAGAGGAGGGCACTTCACTGCTGACGACGGTATCCGATGACAGCGTGACAGAGGAGAGCTCCTCGAGCAGCAGTTCTGAGACGCTGACGGTAGCTGAGGTAGCGGCGAAAGCACTTCCGTCGGTGGTAACCATCACAAACACCTCTGTGACGGAGCTTGAAAATTATTACGGCGGCTATTACGGATACTTTTATGGATATGGTTCTGATGATGAGGGTACGACGACTTATGAGAGCGTGAGTGTCGGCTCCGGTATCATCATCGGTGAGAATGACACGGAACTACTGGTTCTGACCAACTATCATGTGGTGGAGGACGCGACGGAGCTTTCGGTAGGTTTTATCAATGAGGAAGCGGCCGAGGCGGTTATCAAGGGGACGGATGCCTCCATCGACATCGCGGTAGTGGCAGTGCAGCTGGAGGATATTTCTGATGAGACTATGTCTGAGATCGCAATCGCAGAGATCGGCGATTCCGACAGCCTGCAGCTGGGCGAGCAGGTGGTTGCCATCGGCAATGCACTCGGCTATGGACAGTCCGTGACGACTGGTATTGTCAGCGCACTGAACCGCGTAATTGAGCTGGATACCTACACGGCAGAGATGATTCAGACGGATGCGGCGATCAATGCCGGCAACAGCGGCGGTCCGCTGCTTGATATGAACGGCCGCGTGATTGGTATCAACTCTGCGAAAGCTTCTTCTACCGGTGTGGAAGGCATGGGCTATGCAATTCCGATTTCAGATGTCGTAGAGATCATCGAGGATCTGATGAACAAGCAGACCAGGACGGAGACGGTCAGCGAGGAGGAAAGCGCGTACATCGGCATCACCGGCCAGGAGGTTTCCTCTGAGATGTCCAGCGTCTATGGCATTCCGGAAGGCATCTATATCACAGAAGTAGCAGAAGACAGCCCGGCAGCGGAAGCAGGACTTCAGGCAGGCTACATCATCACGAAGTTTGACAGCACGAGCGTAAGCTCCATGACGGATCTGAAGAGTCTGCTGGCCTATTATGCAGGAGGCGAGACAGTCTCCATCGTAGTAAGCTACCAGTCAAACGGCACCTATGTGGAAGAAACCATTGAGCTGACGCTGGGACTGCTTTCTGACTATCAGGATACGACCTCGGAGGAGGAAGATACTTCAGATTCTAACGGCAGAGGCGGCGTCCCGGGGAATAATTAAGCAGAAGGTTCAGGCTGGGAGCACAGAGCAAAATCCAGACACAAAAAAATGGCGCAAAGTGAGCAAAAATCCGTAAAAAGCAAGGCAAAAATATAGAAAATGAATTGCAAAACAAAAAACATGCGTGTATAATAAAAACGCATATGTGCGACGGAGCACAACATTTTGGATACCCGTGGCGTCTGCCGCGGGTATTTATCTATCAAATTATGAGGAGGCAAAATCATCATGTCTTACACAGAAGAAATCTATGACCGGGTAGTCGCTCAGAACCCGGGCGAGCCGGAGTTTCACCAGGCGGTAAAGGAAGTGCTGGACTCTCTGAAGCTTGTGATCGACGCAAATGAGGAGAAGTATCGTTCTGTCAGCCTGCTGGAGCGTCTGGTAGAGCCGGAGCGCATCATTTCCTTCAAGGTGCCGTGGGTGGATGACAATGGCAAGGTACAGGTCAACAAGGGCTACCGCGTACAGTTCAACAGCGCGATCGGACCGTACAAGGGAGGACTTCGTTTCCACCCGTCAGTCAACCAGGGCATCCTGAAGTTCCTGGGATTTGAGCAGATCTTCAAAAACTCCCTGACCGGACTGCCGATTGGCGGCGGCAAGGGCGGCTCCAACTTTGACCCGAAGGGCAAATCTGACCGTGAGGTGATGGCATTCTGCCAGAGCTTCATGACTGAGCTTTCCAAGTATATCGGCGCAAACGAGGACGTTCCGGCCGGCGATATCGGTGTAGGCGGCAGAGAGATTGGTTATATGTATGGACAGTACAAGAGACTGACCGGCCAGTACGAGGGCGTGCTGACAGGCAAGGGTCTGACCTGGGGCGGTTCTCTGGTGCGTACCCAGGCGACCGGCTACGGCCTGGTTTATATTCTGGATGCGATGCTCAAGGATCATGACATTGCGCTCGAGGGCAAGACTGTAGTGGTATCCGGCTCCGGCAATGTGGCGATCTATGCGACGGAGAAGGCACAGCAGCTCGGTGCGAAGGTAGTAGCCATGAGTGATTCCAATGGCTATATCTACGATGCAAACGGCATCAACCTGGACGTAGTCAAGGAGATCAAGGAAGTACGCCGCGGCAGAATCAAAGAGTATGTAGACGAGATTCCGACCGCAGTTTACACCGAGGGCAAGGGCATCTGGACCATCAAATGTGATATCGCACTTCCGTGCGCGACTCAGAACGAGCTGAATCTTGACGATGCGAAGGCACTGAAGGCAAACGGCTGCATCGCAGTGGCAGAGGGCGCGAACATGCCGACCACCCGTGAAGCGACTGATTTCCTGCTTGCCCAGGGCACACTTTTCCTGCCGGGTAAGGCATCCAACGCAGGCGGCGTAGGCACCTCCGCACTTGAGATGTGCCAGAACAGCATGCGCCGCAGCTGGAGCTTCGAGGAAGTAGATGAGATGCTTCAGAGAATGATGAACGAGATCTATGAGAAGATCTCCGACGCAGCCAGCCGCTACGGTGTAGAGGGCAATTACGTGACCGGTGCAAACATCGCAGGCTTTGAAAAGGTCGCAGATGCTATGATGGCACAGGGCACTGCGTTGTAATAGATTCCTGCGAAGCAACAGGCCAGGCAGCCAGAGTCATAAGGAATCCGTCGGTTCTGTTGACATCTTATGACATAGCTGGCACGGATATTGGCGGCGCGATGTATGACAGCGCAGTTTAGCTTTTAGGTTTCAAATTGATAGAAAAAATAAATCCCCCCATTTTGTTTCCTCCGTTTATGTAGTATAATAGGCGCGGAAATGAGCTGGGGGGATTTTGTTTTGTCAGGAACAAACAGCTTCCCGTGGCATATCAGGTACGTAAGAACAGTTTTTGCGCAAAAATACGAAAATGGATTCCGGTTCGTCCGGGGAAAAAGCAGAAGGGAGCGCACAAATGGAGATCACGGCATTCTGGCGGGATATTATTGGGCTGAAGGAAACAGAGCTGCTCGCGGAGGCGGTCCGCTATTCGGAAATCCGCAGATTAAAGAAACGGAGTATTGTCATCCGGGAAAACGAGCGGCTTACGGAGATTCCATTTCTGGTGTCAGGAGCTGTCAAAAGCTACTGCCTGGGCGCAGACGGCAGTGAGAGAATTTTCTGCTTCGGTTATCGGCCCGGAGAGCCGGCTACGTCTATTTACAGTCTTGATAAGGAGATTACTTCTATCTGTACCATAGAGGTGGTGTGCGACGCGGAGCTGCTGTACATACCTTTAAAAGAATTGAACCGTCTGGTGCAGGACAGCATTGAGGCGGCACACGTTTATGAAACTATGCTTTCTGTGTCCCTGCATAATACAGCTGAGAGGGACCGCGCCCTGGTCTCCTATACCGCGAGACAGCGTTATGAATGGTTCACCAGATTTTATCCCGGTCTGGAGGAGCTGATCAGCAAAAAAGACATCGCATCCTTTTTAAACATGTCTTCAGAGAGCCTCAGCAGGGTCAGAAAAATTATCAGAAATTGATTTAAGTCAAGGAAATGAAATATCGGCTATGCTATAATTCTGATTATAGTGTAGCCTTTTTTCATGCACTGGGGCGTGCAAGACGTTTTATAGCTTACACATATATGCCGGGCGGCAGACAGGGGAAAAAGACGTCCCTCTGTCTGATTGCATCTGACGTCTTTATGACACAGGAAGCAATCCCGGCGCCGGCAAATGAGGAGAGTGGTATTTCTCATCCGACATGAGCATGAAAACAGGAGTCCCTTACCGGGCGAAAGGAGAAAAAGCATGAGGAAAAAAGCATTGTCACTGTTCATGGCTGCTGTCATGATCACGACGACACCGGCGAGTGTGGCGTTGGCGGGCGAGAGCGGGACAGCAGAGGCGGCCATTGTGTCTGAAGAAGACCTCAATGCGTCCGCAATCGTGGAAGACGGGGAGACATCTTCAGAAAGTGTGGACACGGAAGAAGAACCAGGTGTGGGTGATGAAGAAACGGCAGAGGCCGAAACGTCAGACGTGAGTGACGAAGAGCCAGCAGGGACCGAGACATCAGGTGTGAGTGACGAAGAGTCGGCAGGAGCCGAAACGTCAGGTTTGAGTGATGAAGAGACAGCAGGGAATGAAACGTCAGGTGTGAGTGATGAAGCGCAGGCAGAAGACGAAACGTCAGGCGTGAGTGATGAAGAACCGGCAGAAGAGGCTGTGGAAAATGATGATGCGGATACAGGCACAGAGTTTGCCCTGGGTACAGAGACGACTGCTGAAGCGGGTACAGAGACAGACGCAGAATTGGATGAGAAAGTAAGCATCGACACTGGGATCTCGATCGCGAACATTGCGTCCGCGGAAGATTCACAGATTTCTGTGGTGAGCGAGGATGACGACGAAACTGATTCCGGCCTGACTTATACAGGAAGCTCGCGGTCGACGTACATTTATTTGCTGCCGGGCGAAGAAGAGGAAGTGACGCTTGTAGCGAATGCCACCGCGAATGAAGGCATTGTGCTTACCTACCAGTGGTATGATGAGGATTGGGATATCATTGAAGGAGCGACTTCTTCGGAATATGAGCTGGGAATTGTGGAAGGGTACAGCGAATATATGTGCAGAGTATCCGATCCATATGGCAACTATATTAATCTTTATTATTATGTGGAAATAGATAATGCTTTGTCGCTCAGCGCGGAGCAAAGTACCTATACGGTTGAACTGGGGGAGAGCGTGACACTGTCGGTGACGGCTGCGGCGACCGATACGAATGGTCTGACGTATACCTGGTCTGACAGTGATGGGGAGTATTACGACGCAGATTCCACGGATTCGGTCACGAAGTCTTCTCTGACACTGGCGGACATTTCGCGGACAAAAACGTATTACTGTACGGTGCGGGATGCTTATGGAAACAGTACGAGGGTAAGCATCCGGGTGAAGATCAATACCGGATTAAAGTATAACGATCCAAATAATGAGGATGATGAAGGATATTATTCCTATGGCGTTTCTTATGGAAACAGCCTGACGCTGGAGGCGAAGGCCGCAGCCAATGACGGTATAGAGCTGACCTATCAGTGGTATTGTGATGACGGCGAAGAAGTGATCGACGGTGCGACTGGATCCAGCTATACGATTGATTCCGTGACAGCGCGTGACTGGTATTGCTGCAAGGTGTCCGACGGATACGGCGGAACGCTTTGGTTTGATTATTATGTATATATAGATAATAAACTCTCGGTCAATGCGGATAACAGCACGATTACGGTAGAGGCGGGCAGCAGCGCCACCCTGTCAGTGACAGCGACGGCGACTGATATGACCGATATGACCTACACCTGGTATTATTATGATAATAACTATAGTTACTGTGCCGCGGATTCCACCAGTTCATCGCTGACACTGGAAAATATTGTCTGGACGAGGACTTATTACTGCCGTGTGACTGATAAGTATGGAAACAGCAGGACAGTAAGCATCCGGGTAAAGATCGACACGGGGCTTCAGTACAATGATCCCGGAAACGATGATGAAGGATATTACTCCTACACAGTTGCATATGGAAACAGCCTGACGCTGGAGGCAAAGGCTGCGGCCAATGACGGCATTGAGCTGACCTATCAGTGGTATTACGATGATGGAGAAGCTCTGATCGACGGTGCGACGGGATCCAGCTATACGGTTGATTCTGTGACAGCGCGTGACTGGTATTATTGCATCGTGTCCGACGGATACGGCGGAACGCTTGAGTTTGAATACAGCGTGCGTGTCAATGCCGGGCTGACTGTAGATTACACAGGTTCGCATTATATCGTATCGGGAGACGATGTGACGCTGGAGGTGGAAGCATCGGTAAATGCAGGCAGCGTGACCTATCGATGGTATGAATATGATGAGGAGGAAGACGAGTATATTCTGCTTTCAGATGAGACAGGAAGCTCGCTTGCACTTACGAATGTCACAGAGAGAGGAGAATATTACTGCCGTGTAACGGATGATTTTGCAAATTATAAAACTGCATGGTTTTATGTAAATCTGGTGACAAGTCTTTATGTATCGTATAACGGATATGTTTCTGCAATAACGGGCGAGAGCATGGATCTGACTGTGGAGGCGGTTTCTCCGTATAGTCCGATTACGTATCAGTGGTATGTCTATATTGATGATGAAGGTTATGAGGCTCTTGATGGCGAGACGGGGGCAGCCCTGACAATCACGCCGACGACAGGATATTCATACTACAAATGTGCTGTAGGTGACGGGGAGACTACCACGGATGCTGAGTTTATGGTAGACGCCTATACTCTGACGCTGACCTATGATTCCAGTCTGGAGATTGAACCGGGCGGGAGCGGCACACTGACAGTATCGGCGGCTTCAGTAGTCGAAAATGCGGAAATTACCTATCGCTGGTATCAATACAAAGATGGTGAGGGGTATACGCTGCTAGAAGGCGAGAACAAATCCTCTTTGACCGTAGACAGACCGGGGACTTATGAGTGTATTGTGTCGGATTCCACGAGTACACAATATGCATATTTTGAAGTGGATATGGATACAGGTCTGTCAGCCTCAGCAGCCAGCAGCAGTGTACTGATGGCTGAGGCGGGCAGCACGACGGAGCTTTCTGTAAGCGCGTCAACGAATTATGGCGAGCTGAGTTATCTGTGGTATAATTGGGACGAAGAGGGAAGCCGGGTTACGCTTGGCACGTCAGAAAGCCTGACTCTGACGAATCCCGCGGCGAGGACCTATTATTATTACTATTATTGCAGGGTGAGCGATGGCTACAATAGTAAGACATTGACCTTCCGGGTATATGTGGTCGATGATCTCGGTGAGACGGCCACGAGCGCAGGCGATGCGGCAGTAATGACAATTGGCACATCAGCGACTGCACTTATTGCAAATGGCGGAGATTACATGTACTTCGCAGTCACTCCGGCGGAGAGCGGCACATATACATTCTATACGCTGACGAATTACGATACATACGGTTATCTGTATAATTCGAATTTAAACTGCCTCACCTCTGATGATGACGGCGGAACAGACAACAACTTTAAGATTACTTATGATTTGTCTGCCGGCGAGACCTATTATCTGGCAGTGAGATATTACAGCAGCAGCAATGTGGGAGCATTTACTGTATATTCTGTAGAAGGCTCCGAGATTCCGGCACAGTGTGCCCATAGTAACGTGACGCATGTCGCAGCGGTCGCGGCAACCTGTACGACAGCCGGAAATATCGAGTACTGGTACTGCAGCGACTGCGGGAAATATTACAGTGACTCCGATCTTACTCTGGAAGTGTCCCCGGCGGATCTGGTGACTGCGGCGACCGGCCACCAGAATGTGACACACACGGCAGCAAAAGCGGCAACCTGCGCGGCGACCGGAAATATTGAATACTGGTACTGTGCGGACTGTGGGAAATATTTCAGTGATTCATCCCTGACGAAGGAGGTATCAGCAGACAGCCTGACTACAGCGAAGCTGACTACCCATACGGCGACCGGCACCTGGGTGACGACGAAAGCGGCGACCTGTACAACAACCGGCACGCGTGTACAGTATTGCAAGCATTGCGGCACATCCGTAATCGTGAAATCTGAGACCATTGCGGCGACTGGCCATACCTGGAACAGCGGTACCGTTACGAAGGCAGCGACCTGCGCGGCAACCGGAGTCAGGACCTACACCTGTACGGCCTGCGGCGCGACAAAGACGGAGACGATCGCGAAGCTGACCACGCATACGGCGACCGGCACCTGGGTGACGACGAAGGCGGCGACCTGTACGGCAACCGGCACACGTGTACAGTATTGCAAGCATTGCGGGACCTCTGTCATCGTGAAGTCTGAGACCATCGCGGCTGCCGGCCACAGCTGGAGCTCGTGGAAAACGAAGTCGGCAGCAACGGTATTCAGTGCCAAGATCCTGAAGCGCACCTGCAGCGTCTGCGGCAAGACACAGACAAAGACCTCCGGCAAGAAGCTGACGGCAACGATTAAGTTCAATACGACAGCCAGCACCATTGCCCTGAAAAAGGGAACCTCCACCACCGCGCTGAAGGTAACCTACGCGAACGGAGATTCCATAAAATCCGTGAAGTCCAGCAAGACCTCAATTGCGACCGTGAGCCTGAGTAAGAAGGGCGTTATCACGATCAAGGGCAAGAAAGCAGGAACGGCAACGATCACCGTGACCCTTGCGAGCGGTAAAAAGAAATCGATCAAGGTGAAGGTCCAGACATCGACAGTAAAGACGACAAAGATTACAGTTGCCTCCAAGACCGTATCCATCAAGAAGGGAAAGACCTACACGCTTGCTCCGGTACTGACGCCGATCACCTCCACCCAGAAGATCACCTACACCTCCTCCAATAAGAAGGTAGCGACGGTGAGCTCGAGCGGCAAGATTACGGCGAAAAAGAAAGGAACCGCGACCATTACCATCAAATCCGGCTCCAAGAGTGTGAAGGTCAAGGTAACGGTGAATTAGAGAATGGAATTGGGGTTACAAGAAATCTCCAACGTCTGCCGCAAGGAAGCTTGTAAGCCCATGACAGAATCGTCGGATTCTGTGCGTTATGAAGCGTTATTGAAAAGCCGTTATTGAGAAGCCGTTATTGAGAAGCGATTCCTGTAATTTGTAAAAAAAACCGACAGAAACAGCCGGCAGAAACACCAATATCCCTGGATTGTCTTTTTTGCTTATGAAAATCAGCAAAAAGATATCCAGGGGACTTTTTTATGCACAAATTAATCTGAAAATTCAGGAAAAATTCATCATATTGCTGATGGAAAATGGCTGCCAGTTTTGATAAACTCACATCTGCGCTGTAGGAAAACGAAGGTGTATTACATGCGTGCAGTACATGAAAATTTCAGAGTTTGTTAAAGAAATATTTAGAATAAAAACGCATTTTATTTTCATTGGCAGAATAAAATGTAGAAAGCTTAAGAAGTAAATGGATGAAGATTGCAGTAATGGAGATGGCAGCACCTGGCAGGACAAGTGTGCTCCAGGATGAGAAAAAAGTGCCGCAGCGCGGCGAATGCGCGATCAGAGAAGAGAAAAAAGAACCGCAGCGCGGCAAATACAATCGGAAAGGAATTTTTATAAGGAAAATCATAGCCGGAAATACCCGGCGTGTCAGGAGGGATAAAGGATGTTTGGACAACATAGGAATATGGCTGCGTCAGAGTCCGAAATACTCGGGGCGCAGAAGGAAAGGAAAGATTCGCATCGAAAAAAGCCTGCGCGAGTGCAGACGTGTAATGAGAAGACCGCGCAGCGAGGAAGCGTTTTGAGAGAACGGTTCAATAAAATAAAAGATCACTTGACTGATCGAAAAAAAGAAAGAGACGCAAAGGCGGCTCGCATCAAAGCCGACCCGAGATATAAGCGTATGATCGAGATCCTGAATCGTTACTCGATTCTGTTTCACGCGCTGCTTTCCTGTGCGATCTGCTTTCTGATCGAATGGGTTTCCCGGCATTCGTTTCTGGAAGCGTGCGCGTTTGTGGTGGACAGAAATCTGGTATTTCTGTATAACGCCTTCCTGGTGTGGACCACACTCCTTTTTGTATACATAGTTAAAAGACGTGCCGCCGCACGTACCCTCATCAGTGTGTTCTGGCTGTTTCTGGGTGTAGTCAATGGTATCGTTCTCGCAAACCGAGTTTCACCGTTCGGCTGGACGGACCTGTCGATGGTCGGCGACCTGCTGACGATGAAGAGCAATTACTTTACAGACTGGCAGGCAGTGATTGCGATCGTGATTGTGGCGCTGCTCTGTGTCATGCTGGCGCACCTCTGGGTGAACGGACCGAAGTATGAGGGAAAGTCCCACCGTGTATCCGGAGCGGTTCTGGCTGCGGCGGTCATAGTGCTTGTCGTGCCCAGTGTGACAGACGCTGCGAAAAGCAACAATGTCCTGACTGAGTACTTTTCCAATCTGGCGCAGGGCTATAAGGATTACGGCTTTGTCTACAGCTTCACATCCAGCGCGCTGGACACCGGCATGAGTGAGCCGGAAGGGTATTCGGAGGAAGCAATTGCGGAAATCCTGGCGAAGGCTGAGTAAAACTGGAGACAGAGTAAAACCGGAGGGAATGTCGGAAGGACTATTCAAGTCCTGGAAAGCAAGCGGCTTGTGACATATGGATTGTTATAGAATACAGGAAGACCGGATCATAACGAGCCGGTTTTCTTTTCGCTGTTTTACCTTACCGTTTTTTACATCTTTTCTGTTGGTAGATAGTGGACGGCAGGGCGCTTTTTGTGTATAATGCACACAGGCGCAATTTTTGTGTGAAGAAATGAGCGGGAGGGTACCTATGAAATTTCGGGAACGTTTTATGAGCGGCGAAGCTGAGTTTGATGAGATTTTTGATCTTACGGATGAATGGAATTTCAGCGATGAGGAATGCACACTTCGGGAGTACCTTGGGCTGACCGAAGAGGAAGAGGATGTGTGGATCAGCGAGAGCGATGAAGCGCTGGAAGAATTGATGGAAAAAGAAAAAAACGCCAGATGATGAGTACTGATTCATTTACGAATATTAATGGTCGTGGCTGGAAGGAGGGAAAGGATCTGTGGCAAAGACTTTTAATGTAACGGGTGCGTGCAGGCCAGATAAGCATTATATGGTTGATCTTGCCTCCAGACTTGTTGCAATTCGTGAAATGGTAGACGAGGGCGATTATTTTACAATCAACAAAGCCAGACAATATGGGAAAACAACTACCCTCAGAGCTCTTGCGGATTATTTGCGTCCCGATTATATCGTAGTAAGTATGGATTTTCAGCGGCTGAGTTCATCTGTTTTCGAAACAGAGAACCTGTTTTGCGTCGCGTTTGCAAGAGAGTTTCTTAAAAAGATTCGCATCGAAAAGGAACTGAAAGAAGAAATTCTTCAGCCGTTGATGAAAACGCTGGAGCAGCGATATGAAAAATTACAGCTGTTTGACTTATTTGACTGCCTTTCGGAAATATGTGAGAAAACGGACAGACCGATCGTTTTAATGATAGATGAGGTAGATCAGGCATCGAATAATCAGGTGTTTCTTGATTTTCTTGCTCAGCTTCGGGCGGGATACCTTGAACGAGACATGATTCCGACCTTTCAAAGTGTGATTCTGGCAGGAGTTTATGATATCAGAAGTATTAAGAAAAAAATTCGGTCGGCAGAAGAGCATCAGGAGAACTCCCCATGGAATATAGCTGCTGACTTTCGGGTTGATATGAGCTTTTCTGCGGAAGATATCTGCGGAATGCTTCGTGCATATGAGGCTGACTGTTGTACGGGTATGGATGTCGACAGAATGGCAAACCGGATTTATGACTACACATCGGGATATCCATATCTGGTATCACGACTGTGTAAGCTTATGGATGAGTATCTTATTGATGGAAAACTTTTTATTAATAAAGCGGAAGCATGGACGAGAGATGGTTTTCAGAGAGCATTGAAGATATTACTGGAGGAGAACAATCCCTTATTTGACTCTTTGATAAATAAACTTTATGATTTTCCGGAAATGAATACCGTCATTTCAAGTATTCTTTTTCAGGGAGAACAGGTTTCCTATAATGCTGATGACAGGGCTGTAAGAGATGCAATCATGTTTGGCTTTATTAAGGTTCAGGATTCTGCTTTGAGAATATCAAACCGGATTTTCGAGACGCGGTTATATAATAAATTTTTGCTGGACGCTCGTCAGCAGGAAAGCAAAATTTTTGCGGAAGGCTCCAGACAAAGGGAACAGTATATTGTAGATGGTCACTTGAATGTCAGACATATTCTGGAACGCTTTGTAGATACGTTTGATTTTCTGTATGGAGATAAAGACGAGACCTTTGTTGAAGATGAGGGACGCAGATATTTTATGCTGTTTTTAAAGCCAATTATTAATGGGAGCGGTAATTGCTACGTAGAAGCGGAGACCAGAAACCGGGAACGAATGGATTTGGTGATAGATTATCACGGGGAACAGTTTATTTGTGAACTTAAGATCTGGCACGGAAATGCCTACAACGAACGCGGAGAAAAACAACTTTCTGATTATCTGGATTATTTTCATTTGAAAAAAGGATATATGCTT
>JAJQFO010000208.1 GCA_021201095.1 Lachnospiraceae bacterium | reverse complement strand
ACATCAACGGTGCCAAGGCATCCAATGTGATGTGCGCAGACGGCTGTGTCATCGAGGGCGAGGTCGAAAACAGCGTCCTCTTCCGCGGTGTCAGAGTCGAAAAAGGCGCTGTAGTGAAAAACTGCGTCCTGATGCAGGATACCGTCGTCGGTGCAGGGGCTCACATTGAGTACGTGATCACCGATAAGAACGTAAAATTCGGCGCCGGCAAGGAAATGAAGGGCACCGACAGCTTCCCGGTCAATGTTGCTAAGGGGCATACGGTGTAAGCGGTAGTGGTTTGTGGTTTGTGATTAGCGGTTAGTGCCTCGTGATTAACCGTCAGTGATTAATGGTTAGTGGCTGGCGATTAGCTGCCAGTGGTTAGATAAAAGAAAACCCGGGGGTTTCCGGGTTTTCTTTTTATGCACAGAGCCGGGCAAGGTGTTTTTGCGGCTAAAGCCGCACCCGGCTCGTGCTATCGGATGGGGTGAGAGGACTCTCCCTATCCGATTGCACAGGGGCGCGAGTGGAAATCAGCAGCTTTGTTATTTGCGCTTGCACAAACATCTGTCACAACAGTCATGGGAGCATCTCCAGCAAAACATACACACGCTCCTTCGTAACAGACGCTGCCGTCGTATTTTCCAGATAAGGCTGCATGGTGCCGCCCTCAAATTCAGCTCCAGCCGCAGTCACCGCACTCTCCTTCTCCTCAATCCACGCCAGCTCTTCCTGCGTAAGCTCCGCCATCTCTTCCTCCGAAAGACTTGTCTTCAGATAGCCCCAGAGGACATTCAGCATGTCATCCCAGATCTGGTACATTTCGTAGGAATACTGGTTCAGCTCGCTCTGGGAAAGGCTCTCATGATCCAGCTTGTACGCGATCTCCTCCGCCTGCGCGGCTGCCGCCGCAACTTCGTCTGCGGCCTGCTGTTTTAACGCCGAGGCCGTCTGCGTATCAGAGGCATCACCATCAGTCCCGGAACTGCCTCCAGCAGAGGTTTCGGAAAGTGCGGTATATGGGATGGTCATATATTCGTGCGCCGCATATAATTCCGCTGCTTCGCTCTGTGAGATCGGGGTACTGTAGTCCTCCCAGACATCTGTGGTACTATAAAAATATGGATTTTCACTGTCGTAAGAATCATCATACAGAACCGCCCCGGCCAGCTTCAACTCTGTCCCGTCCAGCGAATACCAGGCGTTCGCGGAGCAAAAAGCGCTGGAGGAGCCCTCATAAGCAATCACATTGTCCGTACAGAGATAATACCGGCTCCGCTCCGCACTGAGGACGACCTGCGAAAGAACGCCATCCTTCACCGTATAGAGATCATAAACAATGCCAGGATATGCATCGTTTTCCTCTTCCTCCTCATCCGCCGCCTCGCCGATCAGGAGCTCGGCCGCGCCATCCTCATCCAAGTCCGCCAGATAATACCCAATGTCATCTGCGGAAGTGAGGTATCCGGCAAGATAGCACAGGCCATTGTCGTCATAAGCATCCATCTCCCACCCTGATTCCATCGCAGTGAAATATTTCTGCAGAATTTCATTATAATAATCCATCATAAGCTCGTCCGAATCCAGGATCAAATCCGAAGGTGCTGCCGTCAAAGAAGAGTCCTCTCCGGCAGATTCTGCTGCAATCGAAAAAGAGGGCTCTCCGACCGACTCCGGTTCTGATTCATAATACTCACCACTATCCTCCGGCACCCCGGCCAAAGTCACCGACTCCTCCGCATAAGAGGCTTCCACTCCTCCCAACAGTCCCAGTGCAGTCAACACAGCTGCTGCAACCATCCAACTCTTTCTCACTTTAGTATTCCTCCTTATATCCAAGCCTTATTTTCGATTGAGCCATTGTAACTATTCAGGACAGTACTTCGCATTTGCTGCGAAGTACGTATGAAAACATATATTATAACTGTGAAGGTACTGAACAATTACGAGCCACTTTTAAAAGGATTGTACCAGTATTACGCCGGAGCTTCAACGAAAAAAAACTTAATTTTGCCTGAATGATTACCGAATGCTCGTTATTTTCTCCAATTTTAACAATTTTTTTATAAATTTCATTTTTTCTTTGGAAATATCTTGAATTGACTTTCCCGGAAGTCGCTTTTATAATGAAGGACAACAACGAAGGCGTTGGAGACTTTTCTCCGGCGCCTTTTTCGTTTATCTGTCTGTTTTGTATTGTAAAATATACATTTTCATACGTACTTCGCAGCAAATGCGAAGCACTGTCCTGAATAATTACTGTGTATTTTATTTTTGCAATGCATTTTATAAGATTTGCTTATGAATACAGCACAGACAGAGCAGAATCAGCGCCGGAATTCTGGTAAAATCTGGCCAGTCCGGAGTTTCGCGCTGCCATGTGGCCGATCGTTTAAGAGCGGCGGCCGCGGAAAAATCCGCATACGATTTTTCAAAAAGAGGAGGAAACTATTATGACTGAAGAAATTTTAAGCGTCATTAACGGGGAAGTATTTGGTGTCTGGTTTCTGATCGGCGCCGCGCTTGTATTCTGGATGCAGGCTGGTTTCGCAATGGTGGAAGCAGGCTTTACGCGGGCGAAGAATACCGGCAACATCCTGATGAAGAACCTGATGGATTTCTGTATCGGCACCATCATGTTTATCCTGATCGGCTTCGGACTGCTGCTCGGCGAGGATGTGGCCGGACTGATTGGAAAGCCTGGTTTTGATATTTTCACGAGCTATGCGGACTTTGACTGGTCAAACTTCGTATTCAACCTGGTGTTCTGCGCGACGACAGCAACGATCGTTTCGGGAGCCATGGCAGAGCGTACCAAGTTTTTGTCCTACTGCATTTATTCGGCGGTCATTTCCGCTCTGATCTATCCGATCGAAGCGCACTGGATCTGGGGCGGCGGCTGGCTCGCTCAGCTGGGCTTCCATGATTTCGCAGGCTCCTGCGCGATTCACATGGTCGGCGGTATCTCCGCTCTGATCGGCGCGAAAATTCTTGGACCGCGTATCGGAAAATTTGAGAAGGACAAATCCGGGAATATTACAAAGGTAAACGCTTTCCCGGGACACAACCTTCCGCTTGGCTGCCTGGGCTGCTTTATCCTGTGGCTCGGCTGGTATGGATTTAACGGCGCGGCCTGTACTTCTCTAGAGCAGCTCGGTTCTGTATTCCTTACCACGACCGTCGCTCCTGCTACCGCGACGGTGGTATGTATGATTTTCACCTGGATCAAATACGGCAAACCGGATGTTTCCATGTGCCTGAACGCATCTCTGGCAGGTCTGGTGGCAATCACCGCTCCCTGCGATGTGACGGACTGCTTCGGCGCTCTGGTGATCGGTGCGGTGGCCGGTCTGCTGGTAGTCTTCGGCGTATGGCTTCTGGACAACAAGCTTCGCATTGACGACCCGGTCGGCGCAGTTGCAGTACATATGTGCAACGGTATCTGGGGTACGATCGCGGTTGGTCTCTTTGCTACCACTTCTGCCCCGGGCAATAATACACTGGTGGGTCTCTTCTACGGCGGCGGTTTTGAACTTCTCGGAAAACAGCTGATCGGTTTTGTGGCAGTAGCGGCCTGGACCGCGGTCACCATCACCATCACCTTCTCCATTATCAAGGCGATTGTCGGTCTTCGTGTTTCAGAAGAAGAAGAAATCATTGGTCTGGACGCAACCGAGCATGGTCTGCCGAGCGCATACGCAGGCTTCTCCATCATGGATGTTTCCAATACTTCTATGAGCGTCAATGCCAACACGCAGCTTGGCAGCGATGATTATGTAACTGCTACAGAGGCGCAGAAGGATGCGGCAGTCAAAGTAGTCAAGGCTCCTGTTTCCGAGACTGGTATTTACAAGGTATCCATCATTGCCAGACTCTCCCGCTATGACGTGCTGAGAAAGGCCATGAACGACATCGGCGTGACCGGTATGACCGTGACACAGGTCATGGGCTGCGGCATTCAGAAGGGTGCGGGCGAAAGATACCGTGGAGTCGAGCTTGACGCAACGCTGCTGCCGAAGGTAAAGGTTGAGATCATCGTCGGCAACCTGCCGGTGGACACCGTCATCGAGGCCGCGAAGAAAGCCCTCTACACCGGACACATCGGCGACGGCAAGATCTTTGTATACAGTGTGGATAAGGTCGTTAAGGTCCGCACCGGCGAGGAAGATCTGGCTGCTCTGCAGGATGTGGAGTAGGATACATTGTAAAACAGTGGTAATCCATTGAGACTGTATCAGTCCGATTGGTTCCGGATTGTCTGATAACTAATCATTAGCCATTGTCTTGTTTTTTGTTTCATATACCCCCTTGAAGAAAGCCTCCGGCGAGAGAACATCCCGCCGGAGGCTTTTTCTTTATGATACATTCTTATGATATTTTCTTTAGCACTTTAAAGTTCTTTCTAAAATTACTTTTTCGTTTCCATACGTACTTCGCAGCAAGTGCAAAATGCGGTCCGCAATGGTTACTGCTTTTCTACTTCTCCGTCGCCGCACCCCAGAAAATCAGGGAAAGCATCCCGGGACCAGTATGTGCGCCGATAACCGGGCAGAGCATCGTGATCCGCACATCTGCGTCCGGATTAAGCTTCAGCACCATGGCCTTCAGCTCTTCGGCGGCGTCCTTACAGTCCGCGCAGCAGATATAGGCGGCATTGCCGAATTTCGGATCAAAGCGGGTCTTATAATAGTCCGCCAGTGCGCGCATGGCCTGCTTGCTGCCCCGCTTATTCGCCACGGATACCAGCTTGCCTTCTGCGTCGATGGTCAGAAGCGGCTTAATGTTCAGCGCAGTACCAACTATCGCCGTCGCAGCTGAGATGCGGCCGCCGCGCCGCAGGTAGACCAGATCCTCTACCATAAACCAGTGATTTAAATAAGTAAGATTGTCCCGGAGCCAGGCGGCATTTTCTTCCAGAGTCATGCCGGCATTGCGGTTTTTCGCCGCTGCTTCAGCGAGCATTCCCATCCCGCCGGTCGCGGAAAGGCTGTCAATGACCTCGATCCGGACATTCTCATACTCCTCTTTCATCGTCTCCACGGCCAGCAGCGCAGACTCATAGGTCTTAGAGAGACCGCTGGAAAGTGCGATGTAGAGGATCGCCGTTCCTTCCTTTACCAGGGGTCCGAAGAGCTCTTCATACTGATAAGGGGTGATCTGGCTGGTCTTTGTCGGGATATTCTGACGCATGCTCTCATAAAAATTGTGCATCCGCTCATCGCTCTCCGGCCCGGTCGCCCGGAAGGTCTCGCCGCCGAGCATGTACTCCATCGGGACAAAACGAATCCCATATTCCTCTGCTATCTTCGGGTCAATATCAAGGGACATATCCACGTAAATCTCGTAATTCATATTGTTTTCCTTTCTTTTGTGCTGAGGATCTGCTGCAAAATAGCTTATGCGTCTGTGTGCATCCATTCTAGTAAGTGACGAAGGAATTTTGCCGCTCGCTATAATAGTATCTAAACCGCTGCGCAGACAGCACGTTTTCCTAACTATACTATAGTAAAAAAATAATGTCAACAAAAACGGAAACGCATATTTTTCACGATTTACTCCGTTCGCGGCATCATCCTCGATTAACCTGTATTTATGTAAAATCATGGAGTTTTGTCATAGCATGTTCTGTATGAAGGCAGAGCATTTAGGTACAATGAAAGCCGCACAATATAAAATCGCTGCGCGATTGGTGCGGCCTGCATCCATATTCGCTGCGCGAATACGGACATGTGATATGATATTTCATCAACGCTCCCGGAAAGGGTTCTGTTTCCGGGAGCGCTATGTCTTTTCGCATCTTATGAATTTTGCCGTTCGGGGCAAAAGCAGTGTCCTGCAATTGCTCAAGGTACGCAGGAAAGCATACCTTTGCTTATCTGGCATGCGTCAGTGGGCAGTCAGCAGCTCACCGCTGTGCTGCCCGCGCTGTTTCCGCTTTTCTGCACGGCCAAGCCGGGCCGAGCTGCTGTCGCCTTTGGCGTTCATGATCAGCATCTGCAATCGATTTTCAATGTTGGCAAAGCTGACATCCGGGTCATAATCGAGCGGCAGAATCTGCGCGTCCGGGTAAATTTCCTTGAGCTTCTTGGCAATCCCGCGGCCGACGACATGGTTCGGCAGGCAGCCGAAGGGCTGCAGGATGACAAAGGCGCGGCAGCCTTTTTTCGCGTGGTGCAGGATTTCGCCCGGGATCAGCACGCCCTCTCCCGCATCAAAGGTATGGTGGATGATCGGGTCGCTGTCCTTTACCAGCTCCGGAAGACGCGCCGGACGCTCATAGAGCGGATGCAAGCAGGCGATGGAGTCGGAAACACTGTGCGCGAAATCAAACACCTTGTTTACCGTCGCAGGCCAGGCTTTTTCCGTAGTCTTCCGATCCAGATGATATTCCCTGTTCTGTGCATCCTGGTAAAAATAAGTCTTCTGGATGACATCGCTCATCTTGGCCTCTATGATTTCAAAGCCGTTCTTTTCCAGATAGTCCTCGATGTCATGGTTCGCGCCAGGATGGAAGTTCAGCAGGTATTCTCCTACGATCAGGACGCGCGGTTTGAGCCGGGAGCGGTCGTAATCGATGTTTTTCATGTACTCGATCCCTTTTTTGAAGCCTTTTCTTGCCCCATTCAGGCCGTGCTTTTCCAGTCCGAAAATCAGCTCGTCGATGGCCGCGTCAAAGGCACGGTTCGCACTGCCCGGCTCCTTCTCATAAGGACGGATCTTTCGAAGCAGCTCCTCGAGCTCGTCAATCATCGGCAGACAGAACGCAATCTTTACTGATGCGAGCAAGCTGAGCCTGTAGCCCGGATGCACATTGTGAGAATCCACATCATCATTTGTCAGAATCGGTACGTTTGAATACCCCGCGTCGTCCAGTGCTTTGCGCAGCAGCGCCGTATAATGCGTCAGACGGCAGTCACCGACATATTTCGCCATGGCAATGGTGACATCCTTGTCGTCGTACTTGCCGCTTTTCAGGGCGGCCAGTGCCTCTCCGATCACGATCTGCGCAGGGAAGCATATATCATTATGTACATACTGCTTTCCAAGACGAATGGCCTCCTCGCGGCCGATGTCCAGCGCTTCTGCCTTCATGTGGTGCTGACTTCCCATGGCGGCCGCCATCAGCCGGGCAAAAGCGTGCGAGGTATTTGGCACCAGAAGGATTTTCTCCCTCCGGTCTGCTTTGGTAAATTTCACCGGATACGGATCCGGCAGCTCGTGCACTGCCAGCTTTCCGCCCTTACGGCGGCGCTTCTCTACCGTCTCTACAAAGGAGCGGACACGGATGCGCAGCGGTCCCTGTACATCGCTCTCGTCCACCTTCAGCACAAGCGGAATTTTGCCGGATATTTCCTTCATCATGCGGATGATCTCATCTGAGAGATAGGCATCGTGACCGCAGCCGAAGCTTACGATCTGCACGTATTCCAGATGCTCGCTTCTGGCGGCAATCACCGCTGAGGAGAGCATCCTCGCATGGTAATTATTTACAATGTCCAGGCGGCTCCTGCTCAAGTCCACCTTCTCAATGCCCGGGACAGAGTCCGCCGTCAGCACCGGAATACCCTGACTCGTAAACATCTCCGGGAGATCATGATTTACCAGGGCGTCATTCTGATACGGCCGCGAGGCAAGCACCACCGCGTAGCCGCCTTCCTTTTCCACCCGGTCGATCACTTCCTGCCCGGCTTTTTTCAGCTCACTGGAAAACATCTCCTGCGCCGCATCGCCGGCTTTGATTGCCTGCATGGTCAGCTCGACAGAAATGCCAAAGGTCTGCTCCATATATTCCGTGAGCTGACGGTTGCGGTCCGTCGTCTTGTGCCAGTGGAACAGCGGCGCGTCAAAAGGAATCCCCCAGCGTCTTTCCGGGTTGTCTGAATTTCGGATCACAATCGGATACCCCTTCACGACCGCGCACATGGATTCGCTCGTCTTCTCCGTATTCTCAGAGCTGACGGTCGTGATGGACGGCATAAAGATTCGGTCGCAGGCCTTGCTTTTCACCAGATTCCGGATGTGGCCGTGTACCAGCTTTGCCGGGAAGCAGACCGTATCCGAGGTCACCGCCGAAAGTCCGTCCTCGTAAATTTTGCGCGTGCTCTTATCAGAAATACGCACCCGGAAGCCGAGCGATTTCCAGAAGGTCGTCCAGAAGGGCATCGTCTCCCAGAAGGAAAGCACACGCGGGATGCCGATCGTGATGCCGCGGTCCGGTATTTCATTTGTTGCCTGTGATGCCGCGGCTGCGCCGGAGGCAGAGGAGGTTCCTGTTGCTGCAGAGCCATCTGGCGAAGCAAATGTTCCGGCTGATGCAAAACCATCTGCTGAAGCTGGCTTTCCGGCTGATGCAGAACCATCTGCCGTAACTGGCTTCCTGGCTGATACAGGACCGCCTGCTGAAGCTGGCATTCCAGTAGATGAATGCTGTGCGGATGCTCCGGAAGCTGCGGATGTCTCCGGCGTATAAAGATTCGGATGCGGATAATCGCGGAACAAAAGCTCCTCGCGCAGCCGGAACAGGTTCGGCACACGATCCTTCTGCGCCTTTTTCTCCTTCAGCTGCTCCCGCACGCGGGCGTCCTTAGGGTCTCCAAGGACCTCGCCCCGCTCGCAGCGGTTATTGGTAATCCAGGAATTTCCATTGGAAAACCGGACAATCGTACGCTTGCAATGGTTCGTACAGAACGGGCACGGGGAATTTGCCTCCTGCGTATAGGAAAAATTCTCGATCGCGTCCAGGCCGATGAAGGTATGCTCAAACGAAGGTATCTGAACAGTCTCTGAAGCTGCCTGCGAGTTTCCAGTTCCGGACGCAGTCTGCAATGAAGCTGCATTCTCCAGACGGTTCAGGCTTTCCGCCACCGTTTCCTCGCAATGCTCTTTTGTCAGCAATGCCGCGCCGATCGCGCCCATCAGCCCCGGATATGGCGCACGTGTCACCTCCTGGCCTGTATATTGTTCGAGCGCGCGCAGAACTGCATCATTCTGAAAGGTGCCACCCTGCACGACAATCGTGTCGCCGAGAGACTCCAGACTCGAGATACGGATAACCTTCGTAAATACATTTTCTATAATGGACCGGCAAAGTCCTGCCATAATATCGCCGGACTCCTTGCCGTTGCGCTGCTCCGTGACAATGCTGCTGTTCATAAACACCGTGCAGCGGCTGCCGAGTACGGCCGGGCTTTTCGAATCAAACGCTGTCCGGGCAATGTCCTTTACCGGAATATGTAAAGAGGAAGCAAAATTTTCCAGGAAGGAACCGCAGCCCGACGAGCAGGCCTCATTTACGACAATATTTGTCACAATGCCATGGTCAACCCAGATCGCCTTCATATCCTGGCCGCCAATATCCAGGATAAAGGTCGCGTCATCCACGTATTTCGCGGCGGCTCTCGCATGCGCCACCGTTTCCACCATATGACATTCCGTGCTCCAGGCCTTTGAAAAAAGCATCTCTCCGTAGCCGGTCGAACCCGCTGCGATGATTTCCAGGCTGGCGCCCGCCGCCTGATAACGGTCACGGATCGCGAGAATCGCCTTTTTCGCGACCATAAGCGGCTCGCCCTCATTAGGAGAATAAAAAGTGTCCAGGATCCTCTCCTCTTCATCCATCAGGACAAATTTGGTCGTCGTGCTTCCTGAGTCAATGCCCAGATACGCCCGCACCGTCTCGCCGGCGCGCGGCTGATAAGGAACACATTCCTCCAGCTGATGCCGGGCCAGAAATTGCTCCCGCTCTGCCTGGGACGCAAAGTAAGGCTTGGATGGGTCATACGCCGCATGAAAGGCGCCTTTGGCAGACTCATCCTCCGCAAAGCTGTCGTTCTCGCAAAAAGATTTTTGCTGTGAATGGTTGCCGCCCGCAGACAGGCACGAACCGGCTTCTGATTCCCCGGCTTTTCTCAGAGAACCTTGCAATTGCTCTGCAGAAGCGTGATCGGCTTCTTTCTCCGTCAGCTTCGCAGCCAGCGCTTCAACCTCATAGACGGCCGTGCGTGCGGCGAACATCGATTCCAGCGAAAGCGCAGCGCCATACGCGATCATAATCTCCGGGTGCTCCGGTATCAAGGTTTCCTCCGGAGTAAGCTCCAGCCGCTCGGCAAACACCTTTACCAGCCTCGGGTTGAAGGTCAGAGGACCGCCTTCGAAAACCACCGGCTTTTCAATATCAAGTCCCTGCGCCAGTCCGCCGATCGTCTGTTTCGCGATCGCGTGAAAGGCCGACAGCGCCAGATCCTGACGCGCTACTCCCTGATTCAGCAGGGGCTGAATATCTGTCTTCGCGTATACACCGCACCGCCCTGAAATATCGTAAACGCAGGAACCCTGCTCTGCGAGCGAATTGAACTCCTCCACCGGAGTCTTCAGCACCGTCGCAATCTCATCAATAAACGCACCTGTGCCGCCCGCGCAGCTGCCATTCATGCGCATATCCTTTACATTCAGAGTACCTTCGGACGTGCGGTTAAAAAAGATCATTTTTGCGTCCTGTCCGCCCAGCTCGATCGCCGTACCAACATCACTGTAACAGATCCGCAGCGCAATCGAATTCGCCACAACCTCCTGTATATAAGGAACTCCCAGCCGCCGTGCAATCCCGCCTCCGCCGGAACCTGTCAGCGCCATCCGCAGCAGGGCACCGGGAAACCTCTTTTTAAATGCATCGAGCGCAACGTACACACTGTGTACCTGCGCTGCGTTATGTCTTTTGTAATCCGAATATACGATCTGTTTTCTTTCGGGATCCACCGCAACAATCTTCGTCGTCGTAGAGCCTACATCAACTCCGACCAGAAACATCCGGGTATCTGATGTACTCTTTGGCATGCTTTCCAATCTCCTCTTATCCTGCAACCAGTCCAGCATCCGGTCATCGCAACCTTTCGCTGTTTTCTTCCAATGTATTTTAACATTACCGTTCATTATGTCAAGTGAAAAAAATCTAAACATTTTACAATAACTTTACGTTGCTTTTTGGGAGATTCTGTTGTATCATATGTCCACATTCGCTTGCGGATGTGGACGAAGGCCGCGCCTTGCGCGAAGAATGTTCCGATTTGCGCAGCAAATCGAGAACGCTACCGCAATTTTAATGCGCGGCTCTCCTTGTATCATATGTCCACATTTATACTTATTTTAAGGAGATGATCTTTTTTGGCATCGGATGACGCCACTGGGCTATTATTGGTAATTCTGCTTCTGTTATTACTTCTTTCCGCTTTCTTTTCTTCCGCGGAGACCGCGCTGACATGCGCGAACCGGATCCGGCTGCAGGCACTTGCAGACGAGGGGGACAAGAGAGCTCTTGCTGTTCTCAAAACGGTTGAAAACCGTTCCAAGCTTCTTAGCACCCTTCTCATCGGGAACAATCTGGTAAACAACTTTCTCTCCGCTCTGACAGCATCTCTGGCAATCAAGCTGGTCGGAGACGGGTCAATCAGCGTGGCGACCGCAATCATCACGGTGCTGATTCTGATTTTTGGTGAAATCACGCCGAAAAACATCGCCACGACCTACCCGGAGAAGCTCTCGCTGATTTATTGTCCGATTATCAGCGGACTGATGAAGCTTCTGACCCCGGTGATTTTTATTATAAATTCAGTCTGCCGGCTTCTGCTGAAGCCTTTCCACATCAGTCTGGACGGATCGATGAACACTGTGACTGAGCAGGAGCTGCGCACCTTTGTCGACGTCAGCCACCAGGAGGGCGTAATTGAAAAGGAAGAACGCGAAATGATCTACAATGTCGTGGATTTCGGCGATTCACTGGTCAAGGATGTGATGCGCCCCCGCTCGGAGGTCGTCATGGTCAGCGACACAGATTCCTTTGAAGAAATCAAGGAAACCTTCCGGCAGGAAAAATATTCCAGACTCCCGGTGTACCACGAGGATCCGGCGCATGTCGTCGGCATCCTGAATATCAAAAAGTTTTTCTGCTATGACAATGAGGACGGCTTTGATATGGAGGAGGCCATGTACAAGCCGCATTTTACCTATGAGTTTAAAAAGACCTCCGATCTGCTCGTGGCCATGCGCAAGGATTCCGCCAGTATGGCGGTCGTGCTGGACGAGTACGGAGAAACCGTCGGCATCGTCTCGCTGGAGGATCTGATTGAGGAAATTGTTGGCGACATCCGTGATGAATATGACCAGGATGAGGCCGACCTGATCCGTAAAACGGGGGACCGGGAATATCAGATCGAGGGATCGGTAAAGCTGGATGATATCAATGACAAAATCGGACTGTCTCTGGAATCGGAGGCCTGCGACTCGATCGGCGGTCTGATCATAGAGCTGCTTGATGATCTTCCGGAAGAACAGGATTCCGTCAAAACGGAGGATGGCACAAAGCTTTCCGTGCTGAAAATGGAGGAAAATAAGATCGAGCTTGTGCGGCTGCTTCTGCCGGAAGAAAAGCCAGAAGAAAGTGAGCCTGGAGACGGTGACTCTGATGAGGACTGAGCCACCTCTTCCTATTTTCTCCACGTACTTCTCGAAAACAAAATCAGCATCGGGAAAAGCTCCAGCCTCCCGGCCAGCATGTCAAAGATCAGCACCAGCTTGGACAGATACGAAAATCCGGCAAAGTTTCCGGTCGGTCCCACCACTTCAAGGCCCGGGCCAATGTTGTTCAGCGTAGCCGCTACTGCTGTAAAATTCGTCGTAAAGTCAAAGTTATCAATAGAAACCACCAGCAGCGACAGGGCAAACACCGCCGCATAAGCGACCAGAAACACATTCACCAGGCGCACCGTAGAACTCTCCAGAGCATGACCGTCTATTTTCAGCTTCCGGACATGATGCGGATGGATAATCACATCCAGCTCGTTGCGGATGGATTTGACCAGGATCAGGATGCGCTGCACCTTGATTCCGCCGCCGGTACTGCCCGCGCAGGACCCGATGCACATCAGCAGCACCAGAATGGTCTTGGAAAAGCTCGGCCACAGGTTGAAATCTGTCGTAGCAAAGCCGGTCGTCGTAATGATCGTACCCACCTGGAACGCAGCCTGCTGAATGGTCTGCAGCACGCCGTCAAACATTCCATAAATATTGATTGAGATCAGAACGATCGAAACCAGGATAATCAGCAGATAGACACGCACCTCTGTCATGCAGAGGGCGGATTTCCATTTCCGTTTCCAGAGCAGATAGTAAAAGCTGAAATTGATACCAAACACAATCATAAAAACAGTAGTTACAACCTGCAGCCAGGTATTGTAGCTGGCCATGCTGTCATTTCTGATACCGAAGCCGCCGGTGCCGGCCGTGCCAAATACGGTGACCAAAGAGTCAAACAGCGGCATACCGCCAAGCAAAAGCAGTACCAGCATTAGCAGGCTCAGCGCCACGTACATACGGCAAAGAAGGCCGGCAGTCCCTTTCACCTTCGGCACCAGCTTGCCCACAGATGGGCCGGTACTCTCTGCCTTCATCATATACATATTTCCGCCGCCCGCCAGAGGAAGGATGGACATGACAAACACCAGCACACCCATGCCGCCGATCCAGTGCGTAAAGCTTCGCCAGAACAGCAGACAGCGCGGCAGGACTTCCACATCCGTCAAAATCGTGGAACCGGTCGTCGTAAATCCGGAAACCGTTTCAAAAACCGCGTCTATGTAATTTGGAATTGCACCCGCAATCACAAAAGGAAGCGCTCCGAACGCACTCAGGAAAATCCAGCACAGGGATACTGTCACAAAGCCTTCTCTGGCGTGCATAGTCTTGCTTTTGGGGCCTTTCAGCGTCAGAAGAAGCCCCGCCGCTACGCAGAATCCCATCGCTGAGAGCAGGCCGAACCCCTCTCTTTCCCCGTAGATGAGGGCGACTACCAGAGCTGGCGCCATCAGGACTGCCTCCAGAAGCAGCACCAGTCCCAGAATGTACCGGATTAACTTATAATTCATTTCTGTTACGACCGACCTTTCGTTTATGTATCGTGTATCTCTCTTTGTTGTCTGACTGCCGGAAGCTATCCATTATAGAATATCTGCAGCCTTCCCGGAGTCTCTGTGTTCCAGTAGGAATCGTGCCCAAACATGATTCACAGCAGAATGTCATCTATGTCCTTAAGTCCCTTTTCCTGGGTGACTATAATGACGCTGTCCCCGATCTGCATCCGGTCGGAGCCGCGCGGGATGATGATTTTCCCGCCCCGGTAAATACAGCCCACCAGGATTCCTTTCCGGATCGGCAGCTCCTGCAGCGTCGCCTCTGTCACGCGGGACTGCCCGCGAATGATAAATTCCAGAGCTTCTGCCTTGCCGTCAATAATTTTATGTAAAGTCTCCACGTTGCTCCCATAAGTATTATTCATAGCACGCGCGTAGCGGATAATCATTTCCGTCGTAATATCCTTCGGATGAATGATCGTGTCCAGATCCAGCTCCCGGATCACCTCATCAAAGGCAATACGGTTTATCTTTGTGATAATCTTTTTCTGCCCGCCGATCTTTTTCGCGTACAGAGAGACCAGAATATTTTCCTCATCAATATTGGTCAGAGCGGCAAAGCACTCATAATCCTCGATCCCTTCCTCGGAAAGCAGAGCCTTATCCGTGCCGTCGCCGTGGACAATCGTCGCTTTTGGGAGCATTTCGCTGAGTTCTTCGCAGCGTCCATAGTCTTTTTCAATAATTTTGACACGCATTCCCACCGCGCCGAGCAGCTTCGCCAGATAGTACGCCATCGGGCTGCCGCCGACGATCATGATGTTTTTCACCTGGTTCGTCACAATCCCTACCTGGCGGAAAAACTGGTTCGCGTCATAGCCTCCCGCGACGATTGCGATCTGATCCGTCCCCTGCAGCACGGTATTGCCGTCCGGGATAATCAGATCCTTACCGCGCTCGATCGCGCAGATCAGGATGTTCTGATGCACCTTCCCCGACAGATCCGCAATACGCAGACCATCCAGCAGAGAATCCTCTCTGACACGGAATTTCAGGATATCTACACGGTTTTTTACAAAGGAATCCACATCTATCGCGGACGGGAATCTCAGATTCCGCGCCAGCTCCATCGCCGCAGCCATATCCGGGTTGATAATCAGGGAAAGGTGAAATTTATCCCGGATGTAGGCCGCTTCGGAATGATATTCCGGGTTGCGCACCCGGGCAATGGAATGGCATTTGCTGCCATCCTTCACCATCAGGCAGCACAAAAGATTGATCTCGTCCGACCCCGTCACCGCAATCAGCAGATCCGCCGTCTCCACTCCGGCCTCGACCTGCGTCGAATGACTCGCGCCGTTCCCGGTAACGCCCATCAGGTCATACT
>JAJQFO010000311.1 GCA_021201095.1 Lachnospiraceae bacterium | reverse complement strand
GTCTGGAGAACTCTGCCCGCCATTCATTTCTGTATCAGAGCAGAAAGCAATCTGGGAGGCTTTCTCCGGCAGGATTGGCTCTGACTCTGCCTCAAAGAAACACCCCGCAGCCTCGTTTCCCGGCGCGAAATGCTCTGTGAGCGCACGAAACAGGCGCATGTACGACTTCCGTAGCTCTGCACGCCGCACCTGCTCTTCGGCGTGGTAATTACGATAAAAGATATCATGGAAGCTCACCGGAAGACCATCCAGAATCTGTCCGAGATTTTTGCCTCCCCGGTCGGTGCGCACAAAGGAATCCCGCAGGACAAAGTGCGTGGGGATGACGATATCGGCTGTGGCTTTGCGGGGCTGCGGCTGCCCGGATGATGGCGAATCTGTGCTGCTGCTTTCCGGCAGCGGTGAAGTCTCGCATACATTTTCCGGCAGCGGTGAAGTCTCGCATACATTTTCCGGCAGCGCTGAAGCCTCGCATACATTTTCCATCAGCGCTGAGCTCTCGAGAATTTCATCGGAACAAGAATCTGCTGCAGCCGAATTTTCATGGAAGCTGACCGCCGACGCAGCACTTTCCTGAAAGTGGGGACTGCCATCGGCTGCGCCCGCATAATACAGCTCCAGCACAGAGCGCAGCGCGGCCTCGCCCAGCTGGTTCGGGTCCGCGCGCACGGAAGAAAGGGCCGGTGTGGCCCTGGCAGCGGCGGCGCAGTCGTCAAAGCCCAGTATGGAGATGTCCTTTCCGGGGATTTTGCCGCGTGCATACAGCTCCTGATACAAACCGAGTGCGGTATCGTCATTGACACAGAAAACAGCATCCAGGTCCGGATTTGCATCCAAAAAAGCACGATAGACCTCGTGACTGTTCTGCGAAAGATCGCCCTCCGTGTACCTGCGGTCTGGGAAATCAATCTGATATTCTGCAAGAATTTTGCGGAAAATCGCATGCCGCTCCATAGCGTCCGTGTTATTGGTGTGGCCGCCGATCATGCCGATGCGGGTACATTTACAGACCTTGATCAGATATTCCAGCCCTTCACGGATACCGGCCTCATTGTCATAGATGATATTGATGTGATCATCCGATCTGGAAGCAATCAGCACGCTGGGGATGCCGTCAAATTGACGCAGCAGCTGACGGATCCGCTCCGGTGTGGAAAAACAGCCGATGCAGTCCGCCGCAATAATCAGGGCATCCAGACAGCCTTTTTTTACATAAGAAAAAACGGTGCCATACTGGTATTCGTACATCAGCTCATGGTTGTCCGTGAGGTCACGATCTATGTACTTGCCCGGAAAAATCAGCGTATGGACACCCTGCACGCGTGCTTCGGCCATGATACCGTTGCAGATGTGTATGGTGAAATCATCGAGAATTCCACTGACAAGAACGCCAATGGTCAGATTTTCTTTCTTGCCGGTCATGCCTTAGCCCCCTGTTCTCCCTGCCTGCAAAAAATGTTCGTGTCTGTTCAGTATCTTTACAGCGACAGGAAAAGTCCATAAAAATTGGCTCACGATGGGATTTTTCTCTGTTTTATATACGTTTTCGTACAGACTTCGCGGCGAGTGCGAAGTACTGGAGCGCAAAGTACTGCTTTGAACAATTGTAAATGTTTAATTCAGAATGTTATGTTACAGATATTCTACCACAGAACCGGGCAAAGGTATAGGAAGAATTTTTATAATTTTACGGCTGGGACTTGCAAAGTCGGCTCTGGAACGGTATGATGAGGGAATCGGAGCGCTAAATGTCGGCAGCATGTGTTTTACACATTGCGCCTGACAGAGATTACGGAATCAGGTTTATACGAACGAAAAACAGCCGCCTGTTTCAGCAAAAGGCTGTATAAAATATGAGACACGGGGGATTTCTGACATGATTTTTGACACACATGCGCATTATGATGACGAAGCCTTTGATGAAGATCGGGAGGAGCTGCTCTCGCAGATGTCAGCGGCAGGAATTGGCGCGATCGTAAACATGGGCGCTTCCCTGGCTGGGGTGGAGGCAAGCCAGCAGCTTGCCGCCCGGTATCCTTTTATCTATGCAGGCGCGGGCGTGCATCCGGATGAGGTTGGCTCTCTGGATGAGGAAAAGCTGCGCGGCCTCTATGAGCTTTGCCGCCGCCCTAAGACGGTGGCGGTCGGCGAGATCGGGCTGGACTATTACTGGAATCGGGAAAATCACGATACGCAGAAGCAGTGGTTTATACGGCAGCTGCAGATGGCTGTGGATGTGGATCTGCCGGTCAACATCCACAGCCGGGATGCGGCGCAGGATACCTTTGATATTATGAAAGCTGAACACGCCGGGACGACGGGCGGTATTATTCATTGTTTTTCCGGATCCGCGCAGATGGCGCGGGAATACGTAAAGCTGGACTATTACATCGGCGTCGGCGGTGCGGTGACGTTTAAAAACGCGCGCGTGATGAAGGAGGTCGTCGCTGAGGTGCCGATGGACCACATCGTAATCGAGACCGACTGCCCCTATCTGGCGCCCGCACCGCACCGGGGAAAGCGCAATTCCTCCCTGTATCTTCCGCTGGTGATCGAGGCGATCGCCGGGATCAAGGGACTTTCTTTGCAGGATGTGGAGGAGATTACCTGGGAAAACGCGCGCAGGGTGTACCGCATTTCCGAAGACGTTCATCTGTGAACTTCTCTCTGTGAGCCTCGCGAGCGTGAAAGGAAGACATTTTGCGTGAATCCGGTAGGCCAGAGAGCAATCACCGAAAAAATCATGCCGCAAAAAGTGGCGGAAAGCCACATGGTGGAAAGAAATCTGCGATGATTCGCATATCAGGCACTTAAGAACGATTCCCTGCGCAAAATGACAGCTTCGGATTGTCCGGAAGAGAAAGTAATTCGCGCCGGAACAGGAATCCGAAAAGCTGGTTTGCCAGGACCCAATCAGACAGATATAGATATTCGAAAAAAGACTCAGGGAAACACCATAGACACAGACACTCATAGGAGACAAACATGGAGAAGCTTGCAAACCCGCAGAAGACAATCGAAATCATTCAGAAAAATAATTTTCATTTTCAGAAGCGATATGGCCAGAATTTTCTGATCGACCCGCATGTGCTGGAAAAAATTGTCACGGCGTCCCAGATTACGCCGGACGATTTTGTCCTGGAGGTCGGCCCGGGCATCGGGACGCTGACCCAGTATCTGGCGGAGGCGGCGCGCGAGGTGGTCGCGGTTGAGATCGACCGGGACCTGATACCGATTCTGGAGGAAACACTGGGCGAATATGAGAATGTGACCGTGCTCAATCAGGACATTCTGAAGGTGGATGTCGCGGCGCTTGCGCAGGAGAAAAACGGCGGTCGCCCGATCAAGGTCATCGGGAATCTTCCATATTATATTACTACCCCGATCGTCATGGGGCTTCTGGAAAGCCGGGTTCCGCTGGAGAGTATTACCGTGATGGTGCAAAAGGAGGTGGGCCTGCGGATGCAGGCTTCCCCCGGCACGAAGGACTACGGGGCACTCTCCCTCGCCGTCCAGTATTACGCCGAGCCCTATCTGGCCGCGAATGTGCCGCCGAACTGCTTCATCCCCCGCCCGGGAGTGGGCAGCGCAGTCATCCGCCTGGCATGTCGGGAGACACCGGCAGTCACAGTAAAGGATGAAAAGCTGCTGTTTTCGATCATCCATGCGTCCTTCGGCCAGCGCAGGAAGACCCTTGTGAACGGCCTCAGAAACGCGCCGGGGCTGGATTTTACAAAGGAACAGATCGAGGAGGCTTTAAGAAGGACAGGCTTAAGCGAGACCGTGCGGGGAGAGACCCTGACGCTTGCGCAGTTTGCATACCTTGCGGACGAACTGGGAAAGATGGCTGACAAGTAAAATGAGGTGCGGCGAATGGATACAACAAAATATAGATACAGCAAAAACGTGTGCGGAGTTACGATCCTCTGCGAGGTAATTCCGATGGGAAAGGATTTTACGATCTGCGTATGGGATGACCGGGGCGGACATGTCGGAAGCACTGTGCTGTCAATTGCCCGCCCTAGCCTTACCGGCAATGGCATCAGCACGACGACCTCCGTGCTGAACCGTTCGGGGCACAAGGATGAGGAGGTGGCCCGGCATCTGGCCGAGACAGTGGCGGCGCACATGGACTGCGCAGTTGCCTGCACCTGCGGCATCCATCTGGACGGCATCACGCCCGAGCAGATCCGGGAGATTCTGAGGGCTTGCCGGGAGTTGGAGGGAGAGATTCTCAAGGGCTGTCTTGAACATGAAAATAAGATTATAAAAGATTTGCAAATGTGAATATGTGAATGCCGGTATTTTCCGATGAGAGAATGCCGGTATTTTCGTCCACAATGTTAAATTTTTATTTATCAGAATATGCTTGCGAACAGCACCAAAAATTGGTAGAATAGAAAAGATTTCGGGTTCGTGTATGCGTGAGAAGGAAATGACTTTTTCGGTAAATGTGGAAAAAGATAGCCGCGGGGCGGATGGCATGAAAAAATACAATGATTTTCTGAAAAATATTACGCTGCTTGGACAGTTTAGCCTGTCGCTGATTACGCCGCTGCTGCTTTGCTTAGGAATCTGCTGGTGGCTGACAGCGCATACGGGGCTGGGAGCATGGATTTATATACCCGGGTTCTTTTTTGGCCTCGGAGGCAGCGGGACTTTTGCGTACAAATTTTACCTGTCTGTGATAAAAAAGGATGAAACGGACAAAACTGGTAAAGGAAAAGTGTCATTCAATAAACATGCGTAAAGATTTTCTGCGATGGTCTGGCAGATTTAAGATATGTCTTGTATCAGATGTCCGGTATCCTGAGCGAGAGAACCGGAGGAGAGTTGTGGCTGTCGCTTTGACAGATTTTTTTGACAGATTGAAAGACCGATATAGGACATACGATATACTTGGAGAGGGATTTACAGGAGGACGGATATGGGCAAATTCATCGGCGAGGTTCAGCCGGCTGTAAAAAAGGAAACACGCCGGGTGGCGGTTATGACGGCCGTCGGGATTGTGATTATGTGGGCCGTATTTGCGGTGCTCCATATAGCAGTGCCGGAGTCCGTTCCGTTTGATTATACGGTGATTTTAGGCGGATTGGCGGGCGGACTGATTGCCGTCCTTAATTTCTTTCTGATGGGTCTGATGGTTCAGAGCGCGGCGGCGGCTGCCGATGAGGACGCAGCCAGGACGAAGGTCCGCGCGAGCTATTCGCAGAGACTTCTGCTGCAGATGCTCTGGGTGATTGCGGCGATTGTCGCCCCCTGCTTTCAGTTTGCGGCAGGGATTGTACCTCTGTTTCTCCCCAGTCTTGGTATCAAGCTGACTGGGATTTTTAAAAAATCTCAGTGAACGCGGCTGAGTCACGGATTTTTATACCTTATATGTAAAGGGAACAGCCGGGATTGCTTTTTCGATGATAGTGGATGAAGCTGTTCGGTGCTGTAAAATGAATTTCAGCCGGTAAGGAGGTGGAGAGCGTTATGGAAGTTGATATTTCAGGAGCCAGGGTCTTTTTTACCATACACACGAATATTCCCATTCTGGGAGATCTGCAGATCAGTGAGACACTCGTGGTGAGCTGGCTGGTCATGATCCTGATCACGGGCTTATGCATCTGGCTGACGCACGACCTGAAGGTGGAGAATATTTCGAAGCGGCAGGCAGTCGCGGAGATGCTCGTGGAGACGGCGAATAAATTCGTGATTGGCAATATGGGGGAGGCCTTCCGCTACCTGATCCCATTTGTGGCGGCACTGTTTTCGACCAGTCTGGTATCCAACCTGATCAGCCTGGTGGGACTTCGGAGTCCGACAGCCGATCTGTCTACGGAAGCTGCCTGGGCGGTGGTGGTATTTGTCATGATCACCTGGCAGAAGATCAAGACGGGCGGCATCGGCGGATATTTCAAGGGATTTACACAGCCGATCGCGATACTGACTCCGTTCAATATCCTGTCGGAGATTGCGACCCCGATCAGTATGGCCTGCCGTCATTTCGGCAATATTTTGTCAGGCATCGTGATCAATTCACTGATTTACGCAGCCCTGGCGGTGGCAAGCAGCGCACTGCTCGGACTGATTCCGGGGCTGGTGGGCGATATACTGGCTCAGATTCCGATACTGGATGTCGGAATACCGGCCATTCTTTCGGTTTACTTTGACTGGTTTACCGGCGTCATGCAGGCTTACATTTTCTGCATGCTGACGACCCTTTACATCGCGAATGCGGCGGAGGGCTAGCGGGCAGGGGTCAGTGGCTGGTGATTAGTGGTTAGTGATCAGTGCTTAGTGGCCAGTGGTTAGCTGCAGGCGGTTGATAGTTTACAGAAGAGGAACAGCTGACTGCGGCTGGCAATGATTAAAAAACAGTAGCGACATTTAAGAAAATGGGCTCGGAAGCAATAACAAAAACTATAAACTCAAATTATAACAAAAAAACCAATAACAAAAACCAATAACAAAAACCAACTGCTGACGGTTGCTGAAGGATGATTATTGACAGGTGGCTGCTTAAAATGATCCATGCCTGGATCACTAACTGCTTATCACTAGTCACTGGCTGCCGGTCAGAGGTTTCAAAAAAAGGAGGATTACATTATGGATTTCACAATTTTAGCAAAAGGTATCGCACTGGCAGGCTGCGCAATCGGTGCTGGTCTGGCGCTGATCGCCGGTATCGGACCTGGTATTGGTGAAGGTAACGCAGTGGCAAAGGCTCTTGAGGCGATCGGCCGTCAGCCGGAGTGCAAAGGCGACGTGACTTCAACGATGCTGATGGGCTGCGCAATTGCTGAGACGACTGGTATTTACGGTTTCGTTACCGGTCTGCTGCTGATTTTCGTAGCGCCGAATATGTTCATGAATCTCCTTGTCTGAAAACCATCGGTGCATGTGACTGATGAAATTGTCCTGAGATAAAATTCATATCTTTTAGCCTGGATCGGATAGCCGGTGCAGCCGATGCGGATCGTGGAATGCCCGGATGAAAGCAGAAGATGGCTGCTTTTGACAGCATCGGGCAGGACAATTCATTGAATAAGACAGAGAGAACAGGAGGTAACTGACATGGAAGTACAAAATTTAGTCAGCCTCATACCGTGGACCTTCGTAGCGCAGATTTGCAACCTTTTTATCCAGATGTATCTGATTAAACGTTTTCTGTTCAAGCCGATCAACGCGATTCTTGAGAAACGCAAGGCGGCTGCAGACGCTGAAATCCAGGAAGCCACAAAGGCGAAGGAAGAGGCGCTGGCCATGAAGGCGGATTATGAGCAGAATATGCTGGAGGCGAAGACAAAGGCAAATGAAATTCTGACCACCGCGCAGAAGACCGCGGCCGTGCAGAGTGAAGAGATGCTCCGGGAGGCTTCGCAGCAGGCGGCTTCGATTAAGGCGAAAGCGGAAAGCGACATCGCCCAGGAGAAGCGGAAAGCGGTCAATGAGATCAAGGATGAGATCGGAAGCATGGCCGTGGAGATCGCCGGCAAGGTGATTGAGCGCGAAATCAGTGAGGATGACCACGCGAAGCTGATCGATGAATTTATAGCGAATGTAGGTGAGAGCGCATGACACAGACTGCCAGAGTATATGGCGGCAGCCTGTATGAGCTTGCCGCCGAGGAGACGCTTACCGATACGATCCGTGAGCAGATGACGGCGGTGCTGGAGCTATTCCGGGAGAATCCGGATTATCTGGCGCTGCTCTGCGAGCCTTCGGTTGCGAAGGATGAGCGTATAGGCCTGATCGAGACTGCGTTTGGAGAGCAGGCCGAGCGGTATCTGGTAAGCTTTTTGAAGCTGCTGTGTGAAAAAGGGATCCTGCGGGAATACGCTGGGTGCTGTGAGGAGTTTACACGGCGGTACAATGTGGACCATAACATTGCTGAGGCTGTGGTTACCAGCGCGGTAGCGCTCACCGACACACAGATGACGGCTTTGAAGGAAAAGCTGGAAAAGCAGAGTGGAAAGACGATTGTGCTGACACAGAAGATCGACCCGTCTGTCGTAGCTGGACTGCGCGTCGAGATCGAAGGAAAACAGCTCGACGGCACCGTTCAGGGCCGTGTCCAGGGCATTTCCAGAAGGTTAGCTGATGTTGTGATGTAAGTATACGGATGCACACGGACGTATGAAGAATGGCTGCTTCGCAGCCCTGCGTCTGGCGCAAAGTAAAACGACTTACGTCGTTTACTATAATAATAAGGATGGATAAGACCATGCAATTAAAACCTGAAGAAATTACAAAGGTCATCCGCAGCCAGATCAAATATTATGAGAACGCGATCCATCAGGACGAGACAGGTACCGTTTTGCTGGTGGGCGACGGGATTGCCCGGGCCAGCGGCCTCGCAAAATGTATGGCCGGAGAATTGCTGGAGTTTGAAGACGGCAGCTTCGGCATGGCGCAGAACCTGGAAGAGAACAGTGTCTCGATTGTTCTGTTTGGTTCCGGCGAGAAGATCCAGGAAGGACAGACCGTAAAACGTACCGGCAAGGTGGTATCCGTGCCGGTAGGGGAGGCGATGATCGGCCGGGTCGTCAACGCGCTCGGGCAGCCGATTGATGGTGCGGGTCCGATCACGGCTAATGAGTATCGCGCGATTGAAAACCAGGCTCCCGGCATCTGTGACCGCCAGCCGGTATCAGAGCCGCTGCAGACTGGTATCAAGGCGATTGACTCCATGATTCCGATCGGACGCGGACAGCGTGAGTTGATCATTGGCGACCGTCAGACCGGTAAGACAACGATCGCGACGGATACGATTATCAATCAGAAGGGAAAGGATGTCATCTGTATTTATGTGGCAATCGGCCAGAAGCGTTCGACCGTAGCTTCACTGGCAGAGAACCTCTCCAGAAACGGAGCCATGGATTACACCATTATTGTGGCGGCAACCGCGTCTGAGGCCAGCCCGCTGCAGTACATTGCACCCTATTCGGGATGTGCGATGGGCGAGTATTTTATGCAGCAGGGGAAACACGTGCTGATCATTTACGATGATCTGAGCAAGCATGCGGTGGCTTACCGTGCACTCTCTCTGCTGATCCGCAGGCCGCCCGGCCGTGAGGCATATCCGGGCGACGTGTTCTATCTGCATTCCAGACTGCTGGAGCGTGCGGCAAAGATGGATGACGCCCATGGCGGCGGTTCTCTGACCGCATTGCCGATCATCGAGACGCAGGCGGGAGATGTTTCCGCTTACATTCCGACAAATGTGATTTCCATCACCGACGGTCAGATTTTCCTGGAGACGGAGCTGTTCCATTCCGGCGTCATGCCGGCGGTGAACCCGGGTATTTCCGTATCCCGAGTCGGCGGCAACGCGCAGATTAAGGCCATGAAAAAGGTAGCCGGTACGCTGAAGCTGATTTATTCACAGTACCGTGAGCTGCAGAGCTTTGCACAGTTTGGCTCTGACCTTGATGCAGATACCAAGTCTCGTCTGGAGCAGGGCGCGCGTATTGTAGAGATCCTTAAGCAGAACCAGAATTCCCCTATTCCGGTGGAAAAACAGGTAGCGATCATTTATGCAGTGACAAAAGGCTATCTGACGAATGTTGAGACCGGAGATGTGCGTGCATATGAGGCCGGCCTGTATCCGTTCCTGGATGGGAACGCGCAGGGAGCCGCGGCGATGCAGGCTATCCGTGAGACGGGCAAGATGGAGCCGGAAATGGAAGAAAACCTGAAGCAGGCATTGCAGGACTATACAGATCAGTTCCTTGCCGCGAAACCAGGGAAATAGCCTGAAATATCGCGTTGCTGAAAAAGGCCGGAACAAGAGCCAGATCGTGCTTTTCCAGGGCTGATTCGAGACGCGACAGAAGAATAGTCATGAATGATAGATAGAGAGGGAGGAAAAGAATGGCTGCAAACATGAAAGCGGTAAAGCTGCGGATCAAAAGTGTCGAAAGCACGATGCAGATTACCAAAGCAATGGAGCTTGTGGCATCCTCCAAGCTGCGCAGGGCAAAGGAACGCTCTGACCAGTGCCGCCCCTATTTTCGGGAGCTTCATCAGACGCTTGTTGATATTGCGGAAGGAAATACGGATTTCTCTTCCGTGTACGCGAAGTCTTCTTCCAATGAGCGGTGCTGCTATGTTGTGATTGCGGGAGACAGAGGACTTGCGGGCGGATACAATTCCAATCTTTTTAAGAAGCTGGAGGCAGCTGCCCGACCGGCAGGCAGTACGGAAACAACTTCATCTGAGAGCAGTTACGTGGTGCTTCCGATCGGAAAAAAGGCGGTGGAATATTTTCAGCGCAGAAAAGTAGAGATTCTGACAGAAGATTTTGCTACAGTTGCAGACATTTCCGTGGCGGACTGTTTTGAGATTGCCAGGCTTTTGTGCCGGCAGTACAGGGAAGGGCGGTTTGGACATATCGAGCTGTGCTATACGGAGTTTGTGTCCATGCTGTCGCAGCGCCCCGAAGTTTATCCGATGCTTCCGCTTACGGATCTGGAAAAACCGATGACAGCAGGTACGGAAACAGAGACAGCTGACAGAACAGGGGTAAAAGACGGAGCAGAGGCAAGGGACGGAGCCGGTCAGGGTATGGTATCTGCCGACGGAAAAAAGAAATCGGTCCGCGACCTGATCTTATATGAACCGGACAGCTCAGAGGTCTTTGACGCGATTGTACCGGAGTATCTGGGCGGATTCATCTACGGAGGAGTCTGCGATGCGCTGGCCAGTGAGCTGGCAGCGCGGCGTAACGCAATGGAGGCGGCGACGAGCAATGCGGAAGAAATGATCGAGAAGCTGAATCTGAGCTACAATCGTGCGCGTCAGAGCAGTATCACGACGGAGCTTACCGAGATTGTCGCGGGAGCGGAGGGCGTCGGATGACAGCCACAGCAGGAATCCTATAGCGCGGCTTGTGTTCGTGCTTCGCTTCACGAATTACGGACGAAATATGGGAGCTGCGCAATGAGAACGGCCTGGCGGCAATGGCGCGGCCTACGTCTATGATCCGCATCGCGAATCATAGACATGTTTCAGGAGGAATAAAATGAGTGACAAGCATATTGGCGAGGTGGTGCAGGTAATCGGTCCGGTTCTGGATATCCGGTTTGCACAGGGCGAGCTGCCTGCATTGCTGAACGCGATTGAGATTGATAATAATGGCAAAAAGCTGATTGCCGAAGTAGCGCAGGAGACCGGAGATAATACCGTGCGCTGCATCGCAATGAGCTCGACGGACGGCCTGGTGCGCGGGACGAAGGCAGTGGATACCGGCGCGCCGATTTCCGTGCCGGTGGGCGAGGAGTGCCTGGGCCGTGTGCTGAATCTGCTGGGCGAGCCGGTGGATGAGCAGCCTCCGGTCGAGACGAAGGAGCGCTGGTCGATCCATCGTCCGGCTCCCTCTTATGAGGAGCAGACTCCGGCAACGGAGATCCTTGAAACAGGGATCAAGGTCGTAGACCTGATCTGCCCGTACGCAAAGGGCGGCAAGATCGGTTTGTTCGGCGGCGCGGGCGTGGGCAAGACCGTTCTGATCATGGAGCTGATTCACAATGTGGCGACGGCCCACGGCGGATTGTCCGTATTTACCGGCGTAGGAGAGCGTACCCGTGAGGGCAACGACCTTTATAATGAAATGAAAGAGAGCGGCGTTATTAATAAGACGGCCCTGGTCTATGGGCAGATGAACGAGCCGCCCGGAGCACGTATGCGTGTCGGCCTTTCCGGCCTGACTATTGCGGAATATTTCCGTGACGTCAAGAATCAGGACGTGCTGCTTTTCATTGACAATATTTTCCGTTTTACCCAGGCAGGCTCTGAGGTGTCCGCACTGCTCGGCCGTATGCCGTCCGCGGTAGGCTACCAGCCGACGCTTGCGACTGAGATGGGCGAGCTGCAGGAGCGCATCACATCGACGAGAAAAGGCTCCATCACTTCCGTGCAGGCGGTTTACGTACCGGCGGATGACCTGACCGACCCGGCTCCGGCGACGACCTTCACCCATCTGGATGCGACCACCGTGCTTTCCCGTGATATCGCCAGCCAGGGCATTTACCCGGCAGTGGATCCGCTGGATTCCACGAGCCGGATCCTCTCCCCGGAGGTTGTAGGCAGCGAGCATTACGAGATCGCGAAGAATGTGCAGATGGTGCTGCAGCGCTACAAAGAGCTTCAGGACATCATCGCTATCATGGGTATGGACGAGTTGTCTGAGGAAGATAAAATGACAGTTAACCGCGCCCGTAAGGTACAGCGTTTCCTCTCCCAGAGCTTTTCTGTGGCGGAGCAATTCACCGGCCTGCCCGGTCAGTACGTGCCGCTCAAAGAGACCCTGCGCGGATTCCGCATGATCCTGAACGGCGAGTGCGATGAGATCCCCGAGAGCTGCTTCCTTTTCGCCGGCACCATCGACGACGTATTTGAGAAGGCGAAGAACCTGTAAAAGGAGGGAGACATCTTATGAGTAGTTTTCCCTTAAGAATCGGAACGCCGGACGGCCTGCTCTTTGAGGGCGACGCCGAGCGCATCGTGTGCAGGACCATTACCGGTGACCTGGCGATCCTGGCGGGTCACTGCAACTACTGCACGGCAATCGGCATGGGTGAAGCTCACGTCGTATTTGAGGACGGTACTACGCGGTACGCGGCCTGCATCGGCGGGATGCTCTCTGTTATGAACGGCACCTGCCGTGTCCTTGCTACCACCTGGGAGTGGAAGGAAGACATTGACAAAAACCGGGCCGAGGCCGCAAAGAAACGCGCCGAGGAACGTCTCGCAAGGCAGGGCCTGACCGACCAGGAATATGCCAATGCTACCGCAAAGCTGCAGCGGGCACTGGTGAGACTGAGTGTGAAGCAGTAATAAATAGTGGATGCAAAAAGAGAAAGCCGCCAGTGTTTTTGCTGGCGGCTTTTCTGGTAATGGGATAGAAAACGGTTGAAACAAGAGTATACTACTCGTGAGTATACAATTTGCCAAACAAAGCCGCTGATACTGGAGAAATTGATGGAAAAGGGATAGCGGACCATTCCGGCGGCTTGCAAGAATATGGCAATTGTGTTATCTTATCAAAAGAAAAAGGCGTTAAAGGGGAAACATATTATGAGTTATTGTCCAGAGGAGGAGAACAGGGAGAAGAAAGAAGATTTATCGGGCGGTCAGAACAGAGAGAAGGATATGACAGATAGTGAAATGGACAGTCCTGTTCCGGTAAAGGGACTGCCGGATTCTGAAGGAGTAGAAACAGAAACCTTCAGTGACTCCGGGCCAGATCGGGATTCCTGTCCGGCTGTGGAGCAGGAGAATGAAACTGCTCAGGATCAGCAGCTGATCGAGGCGCTCGAAAAGCGTGCCGGCAGACGGTTTCTTAACGGTATGATGCTCGGCTTTGTGCTGGGGATCGCGGTGGTGGTAGTAGCAGCGTACGCGCCGGGGGTGATCCGGAGGCTGACTGGCCGGGGCAATCCGGGGGCGGAGGTGCTGACCCAGAGCAGCACGATCACGAAGCTCTCCGAGGTACAGGAGCTGATCGAGGCTTATTATCTGGACGAGGTGGACGGCGAGTATCTGGAGACTTACCTTTTTAAAGGAATCGCAGCCGGATTGGACGATGCCTATGCAAATTATTATACAGCTGAGGAACTGTCGTCCGTGATGGATTCGACGAATGGCGAGTATTATGGGATCGGCGCGACGATCGGCACAGATACGGAGACTGGCGAGTTTTATGTCGGAGAGGTTTATGAAGGCGGCCCGGCGGAAGAGGGCGGTCTGCAGCCGGAGGATCTGGTGCGGGCAGTGGATGGTGAGCTGGCTTCTGAAATGACGCTGAATGAACTGGTAGCATTGATTAAGTCGAAGGAGACCTTTACGATGACCGTGTACCGGCCTTCTGAAGGGTCGGAGCTGGAGCTGACAATTACCTGCGCGGATGTGATACCGACCTACGTGACTTATGAAATGCTGGAGGATGGCATTGCTTATCTGAAGCTGACAGAATTCACAGCGAGTGCGGTGGAGCAGTTCCGGGACGCGGTGGCGGATCTGAACAGCCAGGGCATGGAGAGCCTGATTGTGGATCTGCGCGACAATCCAGGCGGTCTGCTCTCAGCGGTCTGCGATATTCTGGATGAAATTTTGCCGGAAGATGCCCTGATGGTCTATACGGAGGATAAAAATGGGAACCGTGAGGAATATACGGCAGACGATGAGCAGAGCGTGACCTGCCGGGTAGCGGTGCTGGTAAACGACGGCAGCGCGAGCGCCTCAGAAATTTTTGCGGGCGCGATTCAGGATTACGGCATTGGACCGGTGATCGGCACACAGACTTATGGGAAAGGCGTTGTGCAGAAGACCTATTCGCTTTCGGACGGCTCTGCATTCAAGCTGACGGTGGAAAATTATTACACGCCGAACGGTCAGGAGATTGACGGAAACGGCATTACGCCGGATATTGTCGTGGACGAGGATGCTTCTGCAGAAAGTACGTCTGCGGAGGATGAGGAAGAAACTGCGGACGACACAGAAACAGACACCGTACTTTTGCGGGCACTGGAGGAGTTGAGAAATAATGGATAACCGAATTATTTTTCGCGAAATGCTGACGGAGCTGAAGGTGGCAGCAGACGAAAAGGAAGGCATTCTGACTCATGGGGAGATCCGTGAGATTCTGAAAAGCATGCCGCTGGAAGAGGAGCATTTTCAATTAATTTATGAGTACCTTGAGGAACAGAATATCCGTGTGGTAGAATCCAGAGAAGAGCTGTCAAAGATTGGTGAAGGCGAAGGCATTTGTCTGGCCGGGCCAGGAGAAGCAATGAGTGATGCAGGGCAACCCTGTCAGTCAGATGAAGCAATGGACGATGAAACGGTATCAGACAGCCGCCAGAGCCTGTCCTTTTACCTGGAAGAACTGGAAAAGCTTGCCCCGGTGGATGACGCGGAAGAGATGCGTCTGATAGACCGGGCGAGAGCCGGAGATGACGGGGCGAAAGAGCAGCTGATCGGGATTTACCTGCCGCTGATCTGCTCTATGGCGGAGGAATACGGCGAGGAAACCATGTCGGGCGAGGACCTGATTCAGGAGGGAAATCTTGGCCTGCTGCTGGCTGTGGATTCGCTGGGCGAGTTTGACAATGCGGCTGCCTGCCGTGCCTGGATGATCAACATGGCGCGCAAGGCGATGGAGGATGCCGTAAAAAGCAGTCAGGACGGTCAGAAAATGGACGACGGGCTGCTTAGCAGGATCAATCATCTGAACGAGGCAGTACACAATCTGGAGCGCGACCTTGGTCATAAGGTGTCAGCGGAAGAAGTGTCCGCATATCTGGAA
>JAJQFO010000198.1 GCA_021201095.1 Lachnospiraceae bacterium | reverse complement strand
CTCATTATAAAGATATTTCTGATATTTGCCAGACACGTCTTATTTGACGCTTACGGAGTTTTGTGGTATCAGGGAGAAAGTGATGATGTGGCTGGACAACAGCATTTATATGAAACTATGTTGGAGGCCTGCATTGAGGACTGGAGAAAAGTCTGGAAGGAGAAACTTCCTTTTCTGATCGTGCAGCTTCCCGGATTTGGAGAGTGGATGTCAGGTCAGAGCATAGATTATCCTAAGATACGTGAAGGCCAGGAGATGGTTGTAGATAAAATAGATCAAACGTATTTGTGTTCTATATCAGATGCCGGAGAAGAAAAGGATATTCACCCGAAGAACAAAAAAATAGTAGGGGAACGTTTGGCTTTATTGGCAAGAGGGCGCATTTATCATGAAAAACTTTTGTGCGAACCTCCGAGATATATGTTTGGGGAGAGGGAAGGAAATACTATCAAACTGTCTTTTGCAAATGCTGATACAGGATTGGTAGTAAAAGGAGAGACAATAAATACTCTTTTTATAAAAAGTGGTGAAAAAGAAATTCCCTATACATATAAAATTGATGAAAACAAGGTTATTATGGAAATCGATGAATTCCCTGTGGGAGAAGTGTCAATAGCATTTGCTAAAACAAACTGGTATTGCGTGAATCTGTATAATAAGGCAGGGATTCCGGCAATTCCGTTTCAGACATGCTTATAAAAGGGTACTACACGAAAATTTGGAGGAAATGAATATGGAAAAATATCAAAATATGGAATACTCTTTTGAAGAGCGTGCCGCAGACCTTGTAGCGCACATGACGCTGGAAGAAAAAATCAGTCAGGTGGGAAATCTGGGGGCTGCCATTCCACGCCTGGGTATTCCATTCTATAATTACTGGAGCGAGGCGTCCCATGGCTTTTTCGGACCTTTCAAATATAGACCAATGGATGTGACCAGTTTTCCTGTATGCCTTGCCATGAGTCAGTCCTGGGACAGAGAGAAGATTAAGAAGGTTACAGAAGCAATTTCAGACGAATGCAGAGCTTATCATAATATAGATGGAGATGAACTGCATATGTGGTGTCCGACGATTAATATGGCACGAGATCCGCGAAATGGACGAAGTGACGAGAACTTCGGGGAAGATCCGTTCCTTACAGGGAAGCTCTCTGCCAGTTATATTCAAGGAATGCAGGGTAATGATGAAAAATATATCAAGACGGTGGCAACGCCAAAACATTATGCATTAAACAGTTCTGAGAATAACCGTCATCGTGGCTCCTCCAATGTTGATGAAGCTACCATGAGAGAGTATTATACCAAAGCTTTTGAGTATGCAATCAAAGAAGGAAAAGCAGAAAGCATTATGACTTCCTACAACCGTATCAATGGGGTTCCGGCATCTTGTAATGAGATGCTTCTTACCACATTGCTTCGGGAAGAATGGGGATTTGATGGTTTTGTTGTATCCGATTGCGGAGCAGTAGGAGATGTGTATGGTGGGGATTCCATGAATGCGGAAGGTCAAAAAACGGTGGGCCATTGTTATGCAAAAAATTTGAAGGAAGCCTCAGCAATGACGCTGCTGGCAGGTACTGATATGAGCTGTGGTGCAGAACATAAGCATAATCTGCTGGATGCTATGGAAGAGGGATTGATTACAGAAGGAATTCTGGATCGTGCGCTGATACGCATTTTCACCAGTCGATTCCGCCTGGGGCTTTTTGATGAGAAAAAGTCGGTTCCCTATTCTGTCATTGGTAAAGAAGCGATTTGCTCCAAAGACCATGCAGCTTTATCTGTGGATATGGCAAATGACACAATTGTATTGTTGAAAAATGATAAAAATATTCTTCCGCTGAGTAAAGAAGGCAGAAAGAAAATTCTTGTAGTAGGACCAAATGCAATCTATCGGGAGTTGGGGGGATACAGCGCAGGAAGCATTAGTAAAGTGGTGGAAACTCCTGTAAATATTATGGCGCTTGATGGAATCCGAGAGGCAGTCCATGGCACAGATACGGAAATTATCTATGAGAAGGGCTGGTGTAGCGGCAGAGAATTCAAGGAAAGTGCAATGGAGCTTTTACCAGGAGCGGAATTAAATACGCCGGATAGTGGTGCAGATCCCGAAACGATGATGGCAGGAATTGAAGATGTTTTAGGCCCCGGAGTAGATTTCCAATCCATCGGTCTTGCTTTTATGTCGCCGGATAAATATAAACCGGAGGATACGGATTATCGCAAAGACAATGACCTTCTTTTTGAACGGGCATTACAGAAGGCGAAAGAAGCAGATTATGTAATTGTTATTGCAGGAACAGATGGAACAACTGCATCAGAAGAGCGTGATAGAGAGACGCTGGAGCTTCCTTATGGTCAGGATGAGAAAATACGGAAAATATTGGCGGTAAATGATAACACGGTGGTTGTGCTTACCACACTTGGGGCTGTAAAAGGAAAGTTTTTCGAGAAAGCACACACAGTGTTGAATGCACATTTTGCGGGTGAGGCGCAGGGAACAGCCATAGCCAATGTGATTTTCGGAGACGTTAATCCAAATGCCAAGCTGACTGCTACATGGTATCAGGACGAGGGAGAATTGCCTCATATTAATGATTATGGAATCAGAAAAAATGATACGCTGGATAGCAAGGCAAGAACTTATATGTATTATGAAGGCGAGCCATTATTTCCTTTTGGACATGGTCTGTCTTATACGACTTTTACTTATGAAAATATACGTATGAACGGAAGCGTACTGGACGCTAACGATACTTTGGAGGTGCAGGTTGATGTGACAAATACCGGAGAACGGGCAGGGGCGGAAATCGTGCAGCTCTATATTGCGAAGAAATCTCCGGAGGGTACGGCTGATAATAAACCCTTACGTCAATTGAAAGGATTTGAGAAGATCTGGCTTCAGCCTGGGGAAACAAAAACAGTGACGATTCAGGTGCCGGTCTCTGAAATTACGTTCTGGAGTTATTTGTATAATAAGATGATTGTTGAGCCTGGAGAATACAGTGTTGAGATTGGGCGAAGCAGCGTAGATATCCCTTGTAGTACAACTGTTGAAATTGCAGGGGAATGGAATGCTCTGCTGGCGGCAGTCTATGTAAGTTGTGATACGCCGATTTTGCAGAAAAATCAGTCAGGACAGATCAAGGTATCCGCCACACTGGAAGATACGACACATCTTGAGGCTTCGGAGTATCAGATTACATATGAGAGCATGGATCAGGAAGTGCTTGCAGTGGATGATAGAGGTGTTGTGACTGCGAAATCCGAAGGAAGTACATTAGTTACGATTACAGTATCTTACAAGAGGGAATGTATGAGCAGACAGATTCCATTTGCGGTACGGTAAAGCACAGGTGATTTTATGAATATCAGAAAGATATGCGAAAATAAAAAGAATCAAAAGAGGACAACAATCGCACTTGATGAGCAGGGGAGCTTGTGGATATCCACAGGCTCCCTTGCGGAAAAACCAAAGTGGAGACAGATACTATTTAATGAAAACTATAAAGGTTATTACCCGTCATGTGATTTCACAGCTATTTGTGCAACAGGAAAGGATTTTGTGGTTGCCGCAATGGGAGAAGATGGTCTGCCATATGTCTTTCGTTCTATGATGGGCGGGGTATGGGAAAGCGTCAATCTCATGTGTGGTAATCTGGTGATGGGATATCAGAGAGCCAGAGGTAAGATTTTGGAAATCCTGTATGAAACTTTGACCAGGCAATTATTTATGTTATGTGAAAATGGGGAACTGCTGGTATTGCCGGATTGTCCAAAATGCGCCAGGATTCGCAAGGTGTCGGAAGAGAAAATTACAGGAGGATATTTTTCCGATGACAGGGATAAGATTATTCTGATGGCAGAGACGGGAAAGAATATGGAAGTCTCGTGGGAAGAAGTCTCTCAGCTTAGAATATCTTCCGATTTTGCAGAGCAAAAACGAAGAGAGGGCGCTGTTTTAGCAGACTTACGTGAGATAAATATGGACAACCTGGAAGAATGGCTAAGTACACAAAAGAAAGACAGATGTATTTTGTTTTTGTGTGATTATGGTGTGCGATCCGATCAGGCAGCAAAATATGCACGCAGAAAAGGTTATTACCAGGCATATTCTCTGGGTGGTGAAAGATTGAAATTATATTAAATTTTAAAAACAGAAAGGAAAAGAAATGGGAAAAGCGAAAGATATTTTAAAAAATATGTCACTGGAGCAAAAGATTGCACAGATGCACTGTATACTCAGTATCGGAAGTGGTATTGATGTGAACAATTGTCCTTACGGTTTGGGAGAAGCAGCAATTATGCCAACTGGCATATCCAAGGAAGAGCTTGCTCAGGTGATTCGAGATTCCGGGGAAGAAATAGCAAAAAATGCAAATGGTGTTCAGCCTATTTTCCATGTGGAAACATTAACAGGAGTATCGCTTGCCGAGGCGACAGTATTTCCATCGGCCATAGGTTTGGGCGCAACTTTCGATCCGGAGCTTGTGGAGGAGGCGGCAGATATTATGCATGATCAGGCGAAAGCTGCCGGGTTTCATCAGGCACTGGCCCCTGTCTTAGATGTTTGTCGGGATCAGAGGTGGGGAAGAATAGGCGAAACATACGGAGAAGATCCGACGCTGAACGCTATGATTGGTACTGCATATGTCAAAGGTCTGCAGGGGGACGGTGATGAAAAACTTGCAGCTACGGGAAAACACTTCCTTGGTTACGGATTTTCATCAGGGGGATTAAATATGGCAACCTGCATGGCCTCTATGGATGAGATAAGGGAAGTATATGCCAAGCCATTTCAGGCTGCAATCACAGAAGGCGGTATGATGTCTGTGATGAATTCTTATGGGACGATTGAAGGCGAGATGATTATTGGTTCTGAAAAAATATTAACAGACCTGCTTCGTGGAGAAATGGAGTTTGATGGTATTGTCGTATCTGATTATGCATCGATTGAGCACCTTGCAGATCATCGCCTGGCAAAGGATATGAAAGAAGCCGGAATACAGGCTTTGAGAGCAGGACTTGACGTGGAATGTCCATTCCCGGTGGGGTACAGCTTTGAAAATCTTATGGATGCCGTAAATAGTGGAGAGATTTCTGAAGAAATGGTAGACCAGACAGTACTTAGAATCTTAAATGTAAAGGAAAAGCTGGGGCTGTTGGGGGATCAAAGAAAAAAAGAAGAGCAGTTTGACTGCTTCTATGAGGACCGGAACTGGGAGAAAAGCTTGAAAGCTGCAAGAGAATCTATTGTTCTTCTGAAAAATAACGATATTCTACCGTTAGCTAAAAAACAGAAAAAGATTGCGGTGATTGGACCTCATGCCGATAACATAAGACTCTTGTTTGGCTGTTATACTTTTGCGGCAGGCACTGATATGATGATCGGAGGTTCTCTTTCTGATCAGGCGGGAATGGATACGAATGTGGATGCCCTTGCTGATGCAACAATGAAAGTGAAAAAGAATGCACCGATGTATCCGGAAAGTGATGTGGAAAGAGATAACGAAGCAGCAATCGCCGCCGTGGGACAGGCATATCCCGATACAAAAACAATCCTGAAATGTATCCGGGAGAAGAATCCGGAAACTGATGTTGTCTATGTAAAAGGCTGTGATGTGGCAGGTAAAGACAGAAGCGAGTTTGAAGCAGCAGTCAGTGTGGCAAAAGATTCTGATGTTGTGATCTTAACAATCGGAGGGAAATATGGCTGGGGCGGAAGCTGTACGGTTGGAGAAGGGATTGATACGGATGATATCGGGCTTACCGGCGTACAGGAAGAACTGGCATTAAAATTGATAGAGACAGGAACGCCGGTCATTGTTGTACATATGGATGCAAGACCGCTGGCAAGTCCGGCTATTGCAGAAGGAGCAGCAGCAATTCTGGAAAACTGGTTTCCCGGAACTACAGGCGGAGAAGCAATAGCAGATGTTTTGTTCGGTGATTATAATCCGGCGGGCAGATTATCTGTAACTGTTCCGCGCAGCACAGGTCAGATACCGATCTATCAGGGGCAGTACGTAGGAAACAGTTATTATAGTAAAGAGAGTCCAAGCTGTTCCTGTCGTTATGTGGATGCTAAAATGGAACCTTTGTATTATTTTGGTCATGGATTGAGTTATACCGAGTTCATATATGATGATCTTCAGGTATCGGGCGACAGGATATCATCTGAAGGAAGTATTTCTGTGTCATGCAGAGTGAAAAATACCGGCGATGTGGACGGAGAAGAGGTTGTTCAGATTTATGTGTCTGATCTATTGGCATCAAAGCTCCGGCCATATCAGGAATTTGCCGGATGTGCAAGAATCAATCTAAAAGCGGGAGAAGAAAAAAAGTGACATTCACCATGCGTGCAGACCAGTTTGCTTTCATAAACAAAGAGGGAAAGTGGATTGTAGAAGAAGGTGATATGCAGGTAAAAATAGGGCGCTCTTCTGCAGATCTGCCCCTCCAGGGAAACTTTTATATTGCGGATACGAGAGAAATCCGTCCGGCGAAAAGAGGATTTTATGCAGAAGTAAATGTACAGTAAACCGGCAAAAAGATGAAATATCATGCAGTATTTGGAAAGAGAATATGAGTAAAAAAGATAATAGGAATCCCTGGATCAGCACGACAGGTGAGAAAAATTATTGAAAAAACACATATTTCCTGACATTTCATGTGCCGTCTGTCTTTTCAGGAACCGCTAAGATCATATATGCAACAATTACCCATACAATGCTCTCAGCAGTCACTTATACGGCAGTTAATATGGCATATATTACACTGTTTACGCTATTTGCACCGGACAGTAATGACCGTAATATCGCAAATACTTTTATATTGCAGCATTATTAAGCGTTGCTTATTACCTTGGAAACAGCACCGGCGGTGCAAACGTTGTTTATGCGAGGGATATTCTGGGGAATGAAAATCTGGTTGGAATCATTGGAATGGTGAGTCTGCCGACGATGATTCTTGGAGCTATTCTTGCACCTGTGTTATATAATAAATTCGGTAAACGAAAAGTGATGGTGCTGGGATCCTGTATTACGATTGCTTCGACTGCAGTACAGTTTGTTAATCCGTATAATATGGTTTTGTTTTTGGCAATGTATGCAGTAAAAGGTCTTGGTACAATGCTTTTTGGTGCAGGAATCGGAACATTGCCAGGGGATGTTGCAGATTGGAGTGAATGGAAAATCGGAGAACGTGCGGAAGGGATTGTGACAAGTTTATCAAGTTTTGGAAGCAAAGTAGGATCCGGTATAGGAGGAGCTCTTGTAGGATGGTTTCTTGCGTTGGGACATTATAATGGGGCTGCAGAGGTGCAGCTGCAGTCAGCACTGAATTCAGAAATTGCTATGATGATTGGTGTTCCGATGGTTTTGGCTTTTATTCAGATTGTGCTTTTGATTTTGTGGGATATGGAGAAAATACGACCAAATATTATGAAGGAGCTGGAAGAAAGAAGAAATAAATAAGTTTGAAGAATACCCTTGATAGAAGTTCCATTGTTTTGAAACATTGGCTCTATCAAGGGTATTCTTTGAAAGAAATGTTGATTGGTTTTTCGTTTATTAAGAGTGCGTGATTAGTTTGTCATACGACTTAAAAGTTTTATTTCTGATTTCTCCATTGTTTCACAGGTTCAAATTTCCTACATCCATCACATGTTTGTGGCCAGTTGATCTTCCATTCAAAATACTCATCTCTGGTAATCTTTCCGGATTTCAGCTCATCTTTTCTAATAGCCCATTCCTTCATAAAATCATTGAGAACCCCATAATTAAACCACATACCGACAGGAGGATGCGCTGGCCAGTTATCAGAAGAATGATAGCGGACAGCAGTATCTTCACCGGAATTACATTTTTCGCCCGGATAAGTTTTTAACTGGAAGAGATTGATAGATGCTGGATTAAATTCATCAATCCAGAAAAGGATTTACGGGAGATGCTGGAGGAGTATGTGGAAGGGGGGATGTGTATGATGACGGGAGAACAGAAATCAACATAATTAGCCGTGAAATGATTGCCAATACATTGATCCATAGGGAATATACAAGTTCTTATCAGGCAAAATTTGTAATTGAAAGGGAAAGAATGTATATTGAGAATGCAAATAGAGCTTCACAGAAGGGCAAATGGGTTGTTGTGGACAAATAGAGTTATCATTGAAACTAATTATAGGAGAAAACAATGTCGAACTTAAGATTAAAGAAAATTATATTGGAAGTTGACGAAAATCAGTTAAGGGACAATGATCCGCCAGCAGCAAAACAGGCATATCCGACACTTTCTGCAGTATATTATGTTAAAAACAATATTTGGTGTATAATAAACAGCTTTTTGTGGCAATAATATTACATCTATACAGAAACATGCGGCTTTCAGCCATTTTCATGGCAAAAAAGCCGCATATTCTTTGTTCTATATTTTCCAGACTGCTGCAGAAAGGGTTATTCTGCCTCCCGCAGCCGGTCTACAATGCTTTGCTTTCCGGTATAATGATAGATAACCGAAGGAATACCAAACCCTAGAAAAGCAAAAACAGGAATTGTGATCATAACAGGCAAAACGGTGAAATGGGCACTGAAGAATCAGAACATGGTTTCCAGTAAATTCCCGTAGAAGAATAAAAACAATTGCACTTAAGATGACAGCAGCACTCAAAATCCATTCCCAGTTATTCATCATGGTTCACCCAGCTATATCCAATGCCATAAATGGTTTTAATGTAATCCTGTGCGTTCAGTTTGTCACGAAGTCGTTTGATTGTTACGGAAAGCATAATCCTTTATTCAATGCTATATCGTCTTCTACAATTAGTATTTGTTCCATCTGAATTCCCTCTGTTTACTTGCAGTTTTTCCATTGCTTCATCGGTTCATGCTTTCCGCAGTCATCACAGGTCTGGGGCCAGTTGATTTTCCATTCAAAATATTCGTCTTTGGTAATCTCGCCGGATTTTAATTCTTCTTTCCGGACTACCCATTCTTTCATAAAATCATTGACAAGTCCATAATTAATCCATAATCCCACAGGCGGATGTGCAGGCCAGCTATCGTTATCGTGATAGCGGACAGAGGTATCTTGGCTGGAATTGCATTTTTCTCCGGGATAAGTTTCCATCTGGAACAAGTTTATAGCGGATGGGTTGAATTCATCGATCCAGAACAGGAGTTCCATGAATTCGGTAGCATCCATTGTCGTTGCATCATACAGTGTCCAGGGATTTACGTCCAGTATTTTTGCCATTTCAGCTACCAGTTCTTTTTTAGGAACCCGGTAGTTTGTCTCATACTGGGCAAGACGATTTGCTCCTTTTTCACCCCAGCCAAGGGCTGCACCAAGCTCTGCCTGTGTCATTTCCCGGAATGTTCGGATTCTTTTTATCTTATCTCCAATCGTCATATCAGATACCTGCTTTCCTTATTACTGGCAATGTTTTCATGCCATGCTGGTACACCCGGAGGGTGTTTTCTTATTGATATTTCTATTTTACCCCCAAAATGCTTCTTTGTAAACAGAAACATTCGCTAAAATGCGAATTATAATATTGACATTCGCAGAAAAGCGAACTATAATGGCAGTATATTGATATTCGCAAAAAAGCGAATTATGAACATTGAAAACAAAATGAGCTGTATCATTTGTCAACACAGATGCCATGACCCTGTGATATTTCATTTTCAGGTGAGCGTCGAAGATACTCCGGCAACGGCTGGTATGCTTGCGAAGAAGCTGCCAGTTTTCAGAGATATTCTGATAGAGATCAGATGTAACGCTGACGGCAGATGATACGAGTGGAAGCCAAAACGCTGAAAACCAAATGGATAGTAATGAGAGCGATTATTTATAGAAATGAGACATTGTAAAATTACAGGGGTGATGTGAATGATAAAATTGTGGTTATAGGACAACTTGCGACAAGAATATGCTGGAAAAGAGGTGAGTACTATGGCAAATCAGGTGATGCAAGGCTCCAGAAATGATCTGGAACAGATTAACAGGGAAGAATTAAAGGATATCGAAACATTATCTCCCAGGATGGATCAGCAGATTTCAAAGAAAGTAGCTTCTTTTTTGAGTCAGTCAGGAAATCAGCCATATGCTCATATAAACGAAGGCTATGTTGTGGTTGTGAAAATGAATGGAGAAGCAGACGCTACGGATGTAATCAGCGATTATCTAAAAAAAAGAACGGAGTTGATGTATTAATGCCTTGCAAAGTTAAGGATGTTATGTTAATTTGAAGTCAGGGAAAATGAACGGAATAGGTAACTATTCAGCAGGCCTGAGCATTTACTGCGAAGACCGTGAGAAAATGATTCAGGAGTGCAAAAATCCCATCGCCGAAGGCGATTTTAAATGGATTTTTGCAGTAACTGTGAAGGAACTGAACAGTTACCGGATACATGGTTTCTGACTTCTATTCAATGAATAATGGTTAGGAGCGATGTGAATGAAACAAATGCAGATGAATGTGTCTGATACCTATGATGCTGCGTTATATCTTCGATTATCAAAAGATGATACAGACATTGATGGGAGTACTAAGACAGAAAGCAATAGTATTGGAAATCAGCGGGAACTTTTGCGGAGCTTTGTAAAAAGCCAGCCGGATATCCAGATTTTTGATATTTATGTGGATGACGGATATTCAGGAAGTAATTTTGACCGTCCTGAATTCAAACGAATGACAAGTGATATAGAAGCTGGAAAAGTGAATTGCGTGATTGTCAAGGACTTGTCCAGATTCGGAAGAGAATATATAGAAGCCGGGCGATTGATTCAGAAAATCTACCCGGCTTTAAATGTGCGCTTTATTGCGGTCACCGATCATTTTGACAGCAAGACAGCAAATACTTCTGAAAAATCACTTGTGGTTCCTATTAAGAATTTTGTGAATGATAGTTATTGCCGGGATATTTCTACCAAGGTAAGAAGCCATCAACAGATGAAAAGGGAAAATGGAGAATTTATCGGGGCATTTGCTCCATATGGTTATCAGAAGGATGCACAGAATAAAAACTGCCTTGTAGTTGATGAATATGCAGCAGATGTGGTCCGAAAAATCTATACGTGGAAAATTGAAGGATTAAGTCTGGGGGCAATTGCTGAAAAGCTGAATGCACGTCATATTTTACCTCCGAAAGAATATAAAAAGTCATTGGGAGAGAACTATAATTCCGGATTCCAGAGTACAGAATTTCCAAAATGGTCTGCTGTGCAGATTAAACGAATCCTTACGAATGAAGTTTATATTGGAAATATGGTACAGGGAAAACAGGAACGTATCAGCTACAAAGTAAAAAAACGTTTGGATAAGCCGGAAGAAGAATGGGTAAGAGTGGAGAATACACATCCGGCAGTCATTCGTCAGAGTGATTTTGATATTGTGCAGAAACTTCTTCAATATGATGGAAGAGCTTCAAAATCATCGGAAGGGGCAAATCTGTTTTCAGGTTTCCTTTTCTGTGGAGATTGTAAGATGCCTATGATTCGAAGAGTGAACCAGTATAAAGGAAAAAAGACTGCTTTTTATATTTGTCAGACAAAAAATAAAGGTGGGAATTGCACCAGACACAGCATTCCGGAAGAAACATTGAAAACTATCGTATTGAAAGAAATTCAGACGTATTCTTCTCTTTTTATGGATTATCAAATGATCATGGAAGAAATGAAAGAGATGGAAATCGGATATGATCAGGTCATTCACTATGATACGCAGATCAGCCGCCTGCAGGAAGAATACCATAAGTGCTACGCACTGCGGGTGTCATTATATGATGACTTGAAAGCAGGAATCATCAGTAAAGAAGAATTTCAGGAATTTCGTGATATTTATGGTAAGAAATGTGAAGAACTGGAAATGATGATTGAAAATCAGAAGCAGATGGTAAAACAGATGTTTGAAGATGGCGTTGCTGCCACCATTCAGCTGGAAGAATGGAAAAAATCGTTGGAACTGAAAAAATTAGACCGAACACTACTGTCACTGGCAGTAGATAAAATCTATATATATGAAAATAAACAGATTATGATTGTACTTCGTTATCAGGATATGATAGAGAAAATGAAAGTAATCAAGAACTTTTTTGAAGTACACCAGACTGATAAAGGAAAAGAGGTGGGATAAGTGGCAAGAACAGCAAAAAGATATCTGAATGGACAAAAGTTGGAATATTCACAGGTACCGGTTTATAAGACGGCTATTTATGCCAGATTATCCGTGGATCATGAAGATAAAAAGTCGGAATCAATAGAAACGCAGGTGGAAATGTTAAAGGAATTTATCCGGCATCAGAATGGAAATCCTGACAGAAATTCGGAACTTGTGTTGTATGATGTTTATACAGATCTCGGAAAAACAGGGACAAATTTTGAAAGACCGGGTTTTGAAAGATTGATGGCGGATATTCGTGCAGGATTGATTAACTGTATTATTGTCAAAGACTTTTCCAGATTCGGAAGAAACTATATTGAAACTGGAGATTATTTGGAAAAGATATTTCCGTTTATGAAAGTACGGTTTATTTCTGTGTGTGACCATTATGATTCTTTTTCAAAAGACGCAGATAGTCAGGAATTATCTATGAATATCAAAAATCTTGTCAATGATGCATATGCAAAAGATATTTCCGCAAAATCCAGTGCATCCAGACGAGCCTCCCAAAAGAATGGAAGTTATGTGGGAGGTATGGCACCTTATGGATATCATTCTGTTAATGAAAACGGAATTCGAAAACTTGTCATTGATCCGGAAGCTGCCGAAATTGTACGGAGAATATTTGAACAATATACAGATGGCATCCCAATCAATCAGATTATTGACGGGCTTTTTGAAAATGGCGTTCATCGTGTATCCGATTATAACCAGTACCATCATGTGTATTGTCAGGATGGAGAACTGCTTCATCAATGGGGAAACTCATCTATCAGGGCTGTACTTACCAGAAATAATTATTATGGAGATTTGGTACAGCATAAGTATGAATCCAGGTTTTCCAGAGGAGAGAAATGGTGTGATCTTCTGGATGAAAAGGAGTGGATTATCACTTCGGAAGCACATGAGCCGATTATCAGCAGAGATATGTTTGATAAGGCACAAATCCGGTTAAAGGCTGCGAAAGAAGCAAGAAACTATGTTGGATGGGATGAAAATGACAGGGCATTCTATAATGTATTTTATTGTGGTGATTGTGGGAGAAAAATGACAACATGCAGAACCAGAGGGCATGTGGAATATTTTTGTCAGGCAAGCCGTTATAAGGATGAAAGAAAGTGTCAGACAAAGAATATTTCCGAAGACAAGCTGCAAAAAATTGTCCGTTCCGAGCTATCAAGACAGTTTCAGCTTTTGAAAATAAAGAAAAAGGATATGACAGCAATCAGCAGATCAGTTCTGGAAGAGCAGCTTTCTATTATTCGCAAAGAGCTGGATAAAATGGAAACAGATTATCAGAAAATATCAGATCAATCGGTTCAGAGTTTTCTGATGTATAAGGAAAGAAAGACTTCTTTACAAGCATACCTTGATACCAAAAAAGAACGCAGTGACTGGGAAACATTTTTCCAAGAACGAAAAAAGACGTTGGAACAGAAAATGCGTATGCTCCAGAAACAGCAGAAAGAGGAGGCGAAATTTCTTAGAAGTCTGTTGGAACTGGAAGGAGCTTCCCGGCTGAACGCTGAACTGGTTGAAGCATTGGTAGATCGTATCTCGCTGTATGGAGATGGGCATTTGGAAATCGTTTTTAAATTTCAGGGGGTGATGGCAGATGACAGATAACAGATTGCTCATCGGGTATTACCGTCTCTCTATGGAAGATGATACAGACAATGAAAGTAACAGTATCACAAATCAGAGGTTGTTAATCAAAGATTACATTTCAACGATTCCGGAACTGTCAGCTATGCCCTATCAGGAATTTTATGATGATGGGTATTCCGGTGCCAGTATGGAACGACCTGCGATGCAGCAGATACTGCAGCTTGTCAGAGAAAATCGGGTGCAGTGTATTGTAGTAAAGGACTTTTCCAGATTTTCCAGAAATTATATTGAGATGGGAACATATCTGGAACAGGTTTTTCCATTTATGGGCATCCGTTTTATTTCAGTCTCGGATCATTACGACTCTCTGGATTATAGAGGGAAAAGCTCTGATATAGAGGTTCAGTTCAAAGGATTGATTGCGGATTTTTATGTAAAAGATCAGTCGGTGAAAGTGAAATCTGCCGTCAGTACCAGAAGAAATCTGGGCGAATACTGCTGTGGCTCTGCCCCGTATGGTTACCAGAGAAATCCAGATGATAAGACAAAACTTCAAATTGTGGAAGACGAAGCGGCAGTAATACGGAGAGTATTTGAGTTGACAAATCAACGTTATTCTAAAACAGAAATCTGCAGGATTTTTAATGAAGAGAGTATTCCTACACCACTTCAGTCTATGAGCAGCCGCCAGAAGGTTGATCGCCGGAAAGCAGCATCGAAAAATCTTCAGTGGACGGTTGATATGGTCAGGAAAATCATCAATGATAAAAACTATATTGGATGCATGGTTTACGGAAAGACGAAAATTCCGGATCCAGGAACCGGAAAGGAAGTTCCCGTTCCGAAAGATCAGTGGAAAGTGATGGAAAATCATCATCAACCTATTGTATCAAAAGAGGAATTTGAGAAAGCCCAGAGTCTCCAGATGCGTCATTCCAGAAAAAGTAAATTTGACAAAAGTACTTCTCTTCTCAGCGGATTTTTGAAATGTGGAAACTGCGGAAGAAATCTTTCCGGAAGCAAGGAACAGCATGGTCATATCCTTTACAGTTGTGCATACAGCAAAGGAAAAGAAGATACCGGCTGTTTTGCCGGAAAAGCAGATAACAAAATTTTGGAGGTCTTTATTCTAAGTGAAATAAAAGCACATTTACAGGAAATGATCAGCCAGGAACAGATGGATGCATCCATGCGTCAGCAGCATCAGAATCTGATACGGTCGTACCAGAGAGAAATCAGTGATTGTGAAGAAAAACAGGAGCAGCTCAAAAGACAACACCGACAGAATTACGAGAAGTACCATGAAGGTGAATTGGATCAAAAGCAGTTTCAGGATGCCAGAGGACAGATAGAACTGGAAAAACAACAGCTACAGAAGCGAATACAGGAATTAGAAGTTCTTGTAAGGAATGAGGAAGATATCCTGTTGAAAAAGAACATTCCGGTAGAACAGATGATGGAATACCTCGGGTATGAAAAGCTGACACGGGAGATGCTGGAGGAGTATGTGGAAGGGGTGTATGTGTATGATGATGGGAGGATTG
>JAJQFO010000057.1 GCA_021201095.1 Lachnospiraceae bacterium | reverse complement strand
CTGCGTCTGGCGTCTGGCTGGCAGCAATCTACCTCTATCTTGATTTATTCTCCCCGTTGTTACTTATATGATACCTGTTATCGGTAGCTCTACTGTAATTACCGAATGTTGTAATGTGTCATTACCATACTGCTGATCATAGTATTTTCTTACGATAAACGTAAATATCAAGGGAACACAACAAAAAAAGTGTGTGACCACCGACTCCCGGCAATGATCACACACAGAAAATGCAATTACCATTATTGCAATACAACTACAACTGCAATTTCTACTCCCCTAAATATACTGCAGCAATAGCAACGAATACTTATCCTTCAACTGCATTCACAATCTTCGCCATCCATCCTTTCTACTTCGTTGATTGAGAAACAATAAATCCAAAATATGGTTATCTTGTGTCAAAATTCATAAAATTTTCTACGTTTTTTGTGAAAATTATAAAATATATCTGACTTTTCTAAAATATTTTTAAATAAAGAAACAAAAAAACGGTAACGTCTGAATCAGTATTTTATTTGATAATCTTATGAGACTGGATATTCATTCTTTTTCAACAGACGTTATACTAAAGAAGGGAATTCTTATATCATTCACCATTAGAGATCCATCCTGAAATTCTATATCCTGCACTTCTCCAGCCTCAATAAGATAGTTCCCGGCGTCACTGCTATTATGACTCAACGGCTGGAACCACGTCACCTTTATCCTGTCATGACAGCGGATCATATGAAGTATCCAATCGATCTCTTCCGTTTTTTCAGGAGATAATTCTCTATATGGTTCATACAGACGTTCCTGCGCATGTACCGCATCTTCGTATCCTTTTAATGCATCAAAAGCCGCAAACTGTTTTGCCCGATGCGATCTTTGCATCGGATTCCTTTTATATGAAACCGGCCTGTTACAATGCAAAATATCTTCATAATCGTTCTTACAGTCGTTCATATTATTTCCTTCCGCTTCCATAACGGAACTCCTGTATCCAATCATGCACGATGACCGCCAATCTGCATATTTCGTTCTCTGTAATTTGAACAGTCAAGCAGATTGCATCCCCGCATAATTGCATTGGCTCCATATCGGTGCCGTATTTCCAGAATCGCCTTCTGCATACTTTTTTCACGGGTTCTCGCTTCCTGATCCGTAAACAGATCAAGCTGCTCAAAGCCTTCCGGCCGCACCCTGCCGAAACAAATATTGATCCTGCGAATACCGATATATCGGTCAGCGATTTCCTTATATAAAGATTCTACTGTCGCCAGGATGAGCGAGGTACTGTTCGTAAAAGAATTCAGCCCTGTTCCTTTCCCGCTGGAAGGTACACCAAACCGATGGTCATAACTGATATAAAGCGAAACTGAATTTGTCACCAGACCCTTATCCACCAGGTCAAGAATCAGCTGATCCGTCATTTCCCGGACAATTACCCATGCTTCTTCAAAAGAATAATTCCGCATAAGTACCTGACCCGAAGACAGGCTGTTTGTCTCCGGCTCATATGTTTTAATATCTTCCATCGTGCACGGTTCATAACCCCACGCATGGTCAATCAGTAGCTCTGCATCTATCCCAAACAATTTCTGCAGCCATTCCGGCTGCTTTAAACTAGTCCGGGCAATATCACCCATCGTAAGAATTCCATAACGTCTTAATGTTCTCGCCGTCCCAGGACCGATTCTCCAGAAATCGGTCAACGGCTGATGCCCCCACATCTTTTCCCGATATTCCATTTCATCCAGGAAACCAATGTGATCATCTACATGTTTTGCCACAATATCCATAGCAATCTTGCATAGATAAAGGTTCGTACCAATGCCTGCCGTGGCACAGATACCTGTCTCGCGCATTACCTCATTCATCAGCAAAACTGCGAGTTCTCTCGCTGTTTTTCCATATAGATCAATGTAATCAGAGACATCGATGAAACATTCATCTATGGAATACACATGAATATCATCCGGACTGAAATACCTGAGATAGATCCCGTATATCCGGACAGAATAATCAATATACAGCTGCATCCTGGGCATTGCTGTGATGTACTTCACATTCGGCGGGATCTCATGTATCCTACAGCGATTCTTAACACCAAGTTTCTTCATTGCAGGCGTAATAGCCAGACAGATGGTGGATACGGATCTGGTCGGATCAGCTACCACCAGGTTCACCTGAAAAGGATCAAGTCCCCGCTCCACACATTCAACAGAAGCATAAAATGACTTCAGGTCAATTGCTATATATTGTCTCTCTTTCGTGGAATCCATCTGTTCATCCTCCAGTCATAGCACTTTTCAGAAAAAGCTTGACTTAATGCGAAATTCGTTTTATACTTCATTATGAAGTTAGCTTTCGTATTTATTCCGTATTATACGAATTTGATTTTCTAATGTCAAGTGATTTTTATTGATATACGAATTTTATTTTCGTATTTTGTACATTTAGAGGTAGAATAATGAATTTTGCAGAAAAGGTAAGGCAGCTGAGGAAAGAAAAAAAGATGTCGCAAATTGAGCTTGCTCAGGCAATCGGTGTTACTTCCCGAACAATACAATTTTATGAATCCGGAAAAAGCCTTCCCCGATACCGTGAAACTTACCGGAAACTGGCAGAGACTCTCTCCTGTGATGTAAACGACCTGCTTATTGCTGATTCTGAAGTTACCGACAAAGAAGAAAACGATGTTTTCATCTCCGAAGCTGCAGCGCAATACGGCAGCCGCGGTAAACGACAGGCGGAAAAGCTGATTGAAGAAGTATCCGGCTGCTTTGCCGGAGGTGAATTGTCAGAAGAAGATAAAGACGAAATGATGAAGGCCATCCAGGATGCCTACTGGATTGCTAAAAAGAACAACCAAAAATATGCGGCTAAAAAATCTCAGTAATTGAGGAGTTGTTTACTGATGGGAATACCAACTACAAAAATTGTTGATCTTGCCAATCAATTATATGCAAAGTATCAGACACGTAATCCCAGAGAGCTTGCTGATGCACTGGGTGTTATTATTATGCCCCCTCGAGCATTCAAATCCCAGAAAGGTGCATATAAAGTCATTCTGAATAACCGTTTTATTTTCATTAAAGAAAACATGAATCCGGTTCTTGAAAATATCGTGCTGCTCCATGAACTCGGTCACGACCAGCTTCATAGAGATTCCGCCATAGCCACAGGCGGCTTTCAGGAATTTAATATTTTTGATATGAGCGTCAACCGCATGGAATATGAAGCCAATATCTTCGCTTCGCAGATTTCCCTGCCGGACGAAGAGATCCTTGA
>JAJQFO010000259.1 GCA_021201095.1 Lachnospiraceae bacterium | reverse complement strand
TCGCACTGCTGTTTGGCAGCATCGGTATTTTCGTCGGGATGCACCTTTTTCACCACAAGACAAAAAAGCCCCTCTTTTACGCAGGGATACCGGCTATCATGGCCGCGCAGCTTCTTCTGACAAGTGCAGTATATCTCTGGAACAAAGTGCAGATGGAACGTCCCACACAGGCCGTCGGGCAGGAGCTGGAGCTGATACGCAAGCTGGATGAGGATACCATTTCATCCTTTATCTCTTATGAAAATCTGATGAATTCCAGGCTTACGAGCGGCGAAATCGGCAGCGACGCCACCGAAGCCGTGGATCTTTTCTTTGAAAATTTCACCTATACAATCGAGAATGAAGAAATCAATGGGGATGAGGCAACCGTCACCGTACAGATTTCCAATATCGACGCCAGGGAGCTTGCCCGGGATCTTTGTAAAGAGATTCTAAAGGATTCTGTAGAAATTTACCCGGATGACTCCGAGGAGGCCACAACAGCCGATTACTACCGCCTTCTGCGGGATACACTCTCTTCTAATACTTATAACATCGTCGTCACTACCGCCTGTTTCCATTTACAAAAAGAAAATAATGTCTGGGTCATTCTTTCTGATGCGGACCTGGAGGATGAACTGGTCGGCGGCTTTATTTCCTATATGAATGATCCTTACATCCTTACTGCAAAGGAGACATTGGAGATTCATCTGGATGCCCTGAAAAACCTGACGGCTGAGGAATGGATGGATTACCTGGATATTGAGGATGTTTTCGCAACTTACAATTCTGAATACTACTCTCTGATTGATGAAGAATACATCCGTCAGCTGGCAGACGCACAGGACTATGAAATACTGCGCTGCACGGAGGATGGTTCCACGGCCACAGCCGTTATCCGGGTCACCAGCGTCGACATGACCAGTGTCCTTGAAGTCTATAAGGAAGCACTTCTTGCGTATGCGGGTACCACGCAGTCTATCCGGGACAGTTCGACTGCTTTTTCCAATGAAACCTCGCGGATGCTTCTGGAGGCCCTCCAGGAAAATACCGATACCGCTGCCACAGACGTCAATCTCACCTTTTCAAATAACGGCTCTACCTGGGAAGTATATTTTGATTCTGATTTCACCAACGCCCTGATGGGCAATATCAATGCGGCGATCGAGGCCTTTGCCTCATCCGACACGGATACAGACGAATAGGGGAGCCCGCGCTCCCCTATTTGACGTATACAAAATATTTTCGTATTCCTTCCTGCATGTCTCGCAGCAGATACAGGGCATTGTCCAAACAGATACAGCTATTCTTATCAGCTCATGCACATTCAGGGAACGGAATCCCTACAGAAGAGAAAAGACTACAGCAGCTCCGCGATCTCATCAAGCGCACTGCTTGTCTGCTCTCCGGTCGCCATATCCTTAACAGACGCCCGGTTCTCTTCGAGCTCCTTCGAGCCGATAATCACGGTTTTCTTTGCCCCCAGCTTATTCGCGTACTTCATCTGTGATTTGACGCTGCGGTCCATATAATCGGTCTCCACGACCAGTCCCTTCTGCCGCAGGCTCCGCACCAAAGCATAGGCTTTCGCACGCGCCTCCTTCCCAAGAATCCCGACATACAGATCGACTGTATTTTCCTGCGGGAAAGCCACACCCTCATTCTCCATAAAATACAAAATCCGCTCAATTCCCATACCGAAGCCGACGGAAGGAATGTCCTGTTTTTCATCCAGCTCATGAATCAGCCCATCATAACGTCCTCCGCCGCAGAGCGTAAATCCGTCGGAATTGACAAATTCAAACACAGTCTTTGTATAATAATCCAGTCCGCGCACAATCCCGGTGTCAATTTCATAGGGAATACCAAGCTCCTTAAGCAATCCCTGCAGCTCTTCAAAATGCCCGCGGCATTCCTCATCGAGGTAGTCGATTGTCCTGGGTGCGTCTGCGACAATCTTCTTACAGGTCTCCACCTTGCAGTCCAGGACGCGCAGAGGATTTTTCTGCATGCGCTCCCGGCAGGTCGGGCATAGCTCTGATTCATAGCTGCGAAGATAGCCAAGCAGAGCCTCATTGTAATCCTTCCGGCAATTTGCGCAGCCAATGCTGTTGATGTGAAGCGTAACATCATGCAGGCCGAATTTTCCCAGCAGATCCGTCACAAAGGAAATCAGCTCAATCTCCGCGAGAGGACTCTCCGAGCCGACCAGTTCCACACCAAACTGGTGATGCTGACGAAGCCTTCCCTTCTGCGGCTTCTCATAGCGGAAAGCCGGGGTCACATAGAAAAGCTTGGTCGGCGCCGGCTGGGCGTACATGGCATGCTCCAGATACGCGCGCATCACACCGGCAGTACCCTCTGGCTTCAGAGTAATGCTGCGCTCCGCTTTATCCTTAAAGGTGTACATTTCCTTCTGCACCACATCCGTATCCGTCCCCACTCCGCGCTGGAACAGCTCTGTGTGCTCAAACATCGGTGTGATGATTTCTTCCATATGGTAGGAACGCGCGGTTTCACGCGCAAGCTTCTCCACGTACGCGCGTTTCTGCATTTCTTCTCCATACCAGTCCTGTACGCCTCTTGGTGCCTGTGTAATCATAGGAATTCCTCCTTTTCCTTTTATGATCTCCTACTGTCATTTCGTATCCGCAGGTATGCATCTGTTTTGTTTTAATCCATTGTATTATTGCGCATCAGTATCCTGAATATACTCTGTAAGCTTCTCCTCCGTCGTGCGGACAGCATCTCTCAAATCGCGTTCCAGGCCGGATGTGTCCAGCACATCCAGAATATCTGGCTGATGCACCACCTGCAGAAACGCCAGAAACACTTCCAGGTCATAATTTTTGGATTCCTCAATCATCAGATCCACCGCCGTATCCATCTCAAATGCCGGACGGTACGGACGGTCTGAGGTCAGCGCCGCGAACACATCACAAACCCGCAAAATCCGTGCTCCAATCGGTATCTCCATGCGTGTCAGATTCATCGGATAGCCGGTGCCGTCGCAATTTTCATGGTGGAATTTTACCATATCCACGATTTCCTGTGAATATCCTTTTTTCTGCAGAATTTCCGCCCCGAGTGCAGAATGAAGACGGACGTATTTCATCTCCTCAATCACCAGGGTTTCGTCCTCGTGCCCCCGCACATACCGCGCAAGCTCCAGCTTGCCGATGTCGTGTACAAAGCCGGCTACTGCCAGCTCATGGCAGGTTTCCATTGAAAATCCCATCTCTTTTCCGACCCGGAAGGCCAGATTGCTGACCGTACACGCATGCGTCAGCTCTTTAGCCACACTGGGGCGGATAATCGGGTATTCCTTTTTATAGCCCGATGTATTTTCACTCATACAGCCCCTTCTTCTTTCTCGCTATCATCTCATCGATCCGCCCGATATAATTGCGGATATCCTTCACGTTTTCAATCCGCTCAATCCGGTTGCCTGGCCGCTTCAGCTTGGTGGCCGCTCCCGCTCCCAGAGCGATGATCGACTGGATTTCCTCCATAATCAGAATATTATAAAGACCCTCGCAGCCTTTTTTCGCATAGCCGACATTTTCGAAATTACCGGCCATATTTTTCTGCCGGTAAAGGTAATAGGGATACAGCCCCGCATTTTTCGCGTACGCGGCCGCCATATCCATAATCTCGCTGCTGTTTTCAAAGCTCAGCTCCTGGTGTTCCTCGCTGAACAGCCGCAGCCGGGCTGCACGCTTGACGGCAAGAGAATGTACGGTAAGGCTCTCCGGATCCATCGCCGATATTTCCTGCATTGTATGTTCCACCTCGCGGGCGCCTTCTCCGGGCAGTCCGACGATCAGATCCATATTGATGTTGTCAAATCCCAGCTTACGTGCCAGATAAAAAGCCTCGCGAGTCTGCTCCGTGGTATGTCTCCTGCCGATAAAATCCAGCGTTTCCTGATTCATGGTCTGCGGATTGATAGAAATACGCGTGACGCCGTGATGCTTTAATACCAGCAGCTTTTCCTCTGTGATGCTGTCCGGGCGCCCCGCTTCAACAGTAAACTCAAGCGCACCTTTCACATCAAAATGCTCCTCTAATTTCAGAAGCAGGCGGTCCATCTGTGCGGGTTCCAGCGTCGTGGGAGTGCCCCCGCCGATGTAGATGGCATCCGGGTGCCGGTGCGGCAGCATGGCAGCCACACAATCAATCTCATGACAAAGGGCGTCCAGATATTGATCCACCTGATCTCTCCACAGAGCAATCGGACTGGAGCTGAAGGAGCAATACAGACAAATGCTTGGGCAGAAGGGAATTCCGATATACAGACTGTAGCCTTCTGGCAGATCTGACACCCCGGCTTCTCTTTGATCTTCTGATGATAGCGCCGGCATTCCACCTTCGCTTTGGCCGGTCAGGCATCCGCCGGGCATAGCCTCCTCTGCATCGACGGCACAGCGTGACCGGAGTTTTTTAAGCAGCGCAAGCTCCCGGTTCGCAATTTCGATCGCAAGCGCGCTTTTTTCCGGACTGGTATAATAAGTGCTCTGCATATAATCTGCAATCTCGCTATCCGACTTGCCCTGCCGTAAAAGTCCCATTGGAATCTTGGTCGGCCGGATCCCCGTCAGATCTCCCCAGGGGAGTTTTCTCCCGGAATACGTGGAAAGAAGCCTGTACAGCAGACGTTTCATCTCATTTTTCGTCTCCGTGCGGTCAGACTCCTGGCAGCGGCTCTCCATATGCAGAATTTCGGAGGAGTGATGTAAAAGGCGGATCACCAGGTGTGAAAGAGAACTGTTCTTTCCATCATCCTGCGCAGAAGGCAGGCATATGCTATCTATGTTTGCATTCTCCGCAAGCGTTGTAAAGCAAATCTCAAGTTCAAAAAGCACCTCATCGAGGGACTCCTGCCCGAGAGCCGGTGCCCCGCCGCAGTCCGCACGGGCCTCCGCCCCGGGATGCGCTACCTCACCGCTGTCCGCACAAGCCTCCGCTGCTAAAGCGGAGGTCTCAGGGCAGTCCTCACAGGTCTCTGCTGCTGGAATCACCGCCTGGCTGCAGTCCACCCGCACCTCTTCTCTGGGATAAAACGCCCGCACCAGGGAATGCACATCATATTGAAATGTCTGTCTGTTTAATCTTACTTTTATCATATTGTATTACCAGCATTATACTATTTAGTCAGACGGGAAATGCCTTTTTCTATACCCGCCCGGCGCGGAATATGCGGTCCTCCTATGGCTAAGCGCATGCAGGAAAACCGTCTTAATATGGATTAAATCGTTTTTCATACGCAATCGTGGTCGCGTCATCATGGCCTGGAAACACTTCCGTCTCTTCTGGCAATTCAAACAGCTTTTCATGAAGAGAACGATGAATAGCCCCCATACTTCCGGTCGGAAAATCCGTCCTGCCCGCGCTGCAGCGGAACAGCGTATCTCCGGAAAAAAGCACATTCTCGTCCGGCAGGTAATAACACCCACTCCCGGCCGTATGTCCCGGCGTGTGCAGGACACGAATAAAAAATCCTGCCGCAGTCAGCTCCTCCCGGTCACGGAAAAAACGATCCGCCGTAAGAGTGTAGCCCACTCCGTTCCAGAGAGTAAGGTTTTTCACCGGATCCTCCAGAATCTCCCGTTCCGGCTCCAGGGCACAGACCGGGATCTGATATTTTTTCCTGAGACCATCAGCTGCGCCGATATGGTCAAAATGTCCATGCGTCAGCAGAATCATCTCCGGCACACCGCCCATAGCGGCAATCTTCCGCGAAATGCGCTCCTCATCCTCCGCCGGGTCAATCACCAGCATCGCTCCGGTCTCCCGATTTTTTACAAGGTAGCAGTTCGTAGACACCATGCCGAGCACAAGTGTTTCCATCTGAATGTTTTTCAATGCTCTCACCCTGTTGTCCTTTCGATATCAATCACACTGTCAATCTGGCGGATCCGTTCAATCAGGTACTGCAGGGTATCCTTCCCAGGCACTTCAAAGGATACCGCGATCGTGGCAATCCCCTGCTTGCTTGTGCGTGAATTGACAGACTGCACATCGATCTTCCGTTCCGTAAATACCTTAGAGATATCCACAAGCAGTCCGGTACGGTTGTTGCAGTAGATGATAATTTCGGCAAGATACAGTCCCTGATCAGAGGCAGACTCTTCGCTCTGCCATTCCGCCTCAATCAGCCGTACACGCTCACTCTCCGGAAGGTTAATAATATTGATACAGTCCGTGCGGTGGACGGTAACTCCCCTTCCGCGTGTGACAAACCCGACAATCTCGTCTCCCGGAATCGGACTGCAGCATTTTGCAAAACGCACACTGACATCATGGATGCCCTGCACCATGATCCCGCCCCGTGTCTTCTTGACGCGCACCGGAGAAGCATCCTTCGCCCCCTGCACGGCTTCAATAATCTGCTCGTCCGTAACCTCTTTGCGATGCTCCTGATCGTAGCCTTCCAGCAATTTGTTGACAATCTGTCCTTCTTTGAGACCTCCATGTCCCAGAGCAGCCATCACGGAATCCCAGTCCCGGAAACCGTATTTGGACATCACCCGATCCATATAGGCAGGCCGCAGAAGATCCGAAAGCACCAGACCCTTAGCCTTACAGTAGGCGGCGATCATCTCTTTGCCCTTGACAATATTTTCTTCTTTCAGCTCCTGGCGGAACCACTGGTTGATCTTATTCCTTGCCTGTGAGCTTTTGACAATCTTCAGCCAGTCCCGGCTCGGTCCTCTGGAATTCTGAGAGGTAATGATCTCAATCCGGTCGCCGTTCTGAATCACATAATCAATCGTCACCAGCTTGCCGTTGACACGGGCGCCGATCATCCGGTTTCCGACCGCACTGTGGATACTGTAGGCAAAATCAATCGGTGTAGAGCCGTTCGGCAGATTTTTCACATCACCCGCCGGCGTAAAACAGTAAACACTCTCCGCGAACAGGTCGAAATCACTTTTGAGCAGGCTCATAAATTCACGGTTGTCCGACCGCTGCCAGTCCAGCACCTGACGCAGCCAGCTCAGCTTCGCTTCCTCGTTCTTAGAACTGGAGGCCTTGCCATCCGCCGCCTCCTTATACTTCCAGTGCGCCGCGATGCCGTATTCCGCCGTGCGGTGCATCTCAAAAGTCCGGATCTGAATCTCGAAAGGTGTGCCGTTCGGGCCAATCAGCGTCGTATGAAGCGACTGATACATATTCTGCTTCGGCATAGCAATGTAGTCCTTGAAACGTCCCGGGATCGGTTTGTACATCTCATGAATCACACCCAGAGCGGCATAACAGTCCTTTACCGTGTCCACGATAATCCGCACGGCAAACAGATCGTAGATCTGATCCAGTGATTTCTGCTGATTCACCATTTTTTTATAAATGCTGAAAAAATGCTTGATTCTGCCGTCGACCTGCGCCTTGATGCCCGCCTCCGCGATGGCATGGCTGACCTCTGCGACAATGCTGTCCACGAAGGCCTGCCGCTCATCCTTTTTCAGAGCAATCTTATCTACAAGATCATAGTAAATTTCCGGCTCCAGATATTTCAGAGAAAGATCGTCCAGCTCGACCTTGATCTTGGAAATACCCAGCCGGTGCGCGATGGGAGCATAGACCTCCATCGTCTCACGCGCTTTCTTTTTCTGGGTCTCCGGCGACCAGTACTGCGCCGTGCGCATATTGTGAAGGCGGTCCGCCAGCTTGACCAGAATCACGCGGATGTCTTTGGCCATCGCCAGAAACATTTTCCGCAGGTTTTCTGCCTGCACGTCAATCTTATCCGCCGGGTAGCTCAGCTTGCCCAGCTTGGTCACACCGTCGACCAGCAGCTCCACCTCTTCGCCGAACTGCTCGCGCAGATCCTCGGAAGTCATGACCGTGTCTTCTACGACATCATGCAGCAGTCCCGCCACGATCGTTTCCTTATCCAGCTCAAGATCCGCCAGAATGATGGCCACGCAGAGCGGATGGATAATATAAGGCTCACCAGATTTGCGCTTCTGATCCTTATGTGCGTCATAGGCAACTCGATACGCCTTCTCGATCATGGAAATATCGTCAGAAGGATGATACTTCTGAACACTTGCAATCAGCTCCCTGTAAAGCTCCTCCGGGTCTGTAAAATCTTTCATTTTCTTTACACCGGCATCCACTTTTTTGATTTCTTCGCTTTTCGTAAGGGTTTCATTCATATCCTTTATCATCCGGTCTCACCACCCTCCGTCATACCTGACTTGCGTGTACTCATCCATAGCGTTCCATTTATGCCAGGCATTGTATCTGACCAGTCTGTCTCAGTTATGCCTGACCTTGTACCTGGCCAGTCTGTCTCAGTTATGCCTGACCTTGTACCTGACCAGTCTGTCTCATGAAATATGTCAATTTTCAAGTCAGTTCCATCATTCCTGCAGCATGAAGCAGGAGGCGGACAAGCACCTCGCTGCTAACTGCTCTTTCAGACTCAGCTCGCCGTCATCAGAAGCTTCTCTCATTTTCCTTCATAGCAGATCACCGATTCCACATCATACTTTGCGAGCTTTTCGCGCCCCTTAAGTCCTGCCAGTTCCATCAGAAATACCACTTTAACAACTTCACCGCCGAGCTCCTCGATCAGCTGTATGGCAGCCTCGATCGTGCCTCCCGTTGCGATCAGATCGTCAATCACCACAACCTTCTGACCAGGCTTGATCGAATCTTTATGCATCTCAATCGTCGCGGTCCCGTACTCCAGGGCATATTCTTTTGAAATCGTCTCACAGGGAAGCTTTCCCTTTTTGCGGACCGGGACAAATGGTTTGTGCAAATTATATGCGACCGGCATGCCAAAAATAAACCCTCTCGACTCTGTCCCGACCACCACGTCGAAATCCAGTCCAGCCAGCTTCTCCTGGATCAGGTCGATCGAAAGCTGCAGTCCGTCTGCATCCTGCAATATGCTGGTAACATCGCGGAAAATAATCCCTTCCTCCGGAAAATCCGGAATACTTCTTACATAGTCTTCAATCTTCTTCATTCATTTATTCCCCCTGGTATTCTATGGTCCTGCACAGGCTTCTGATGCAGGGTGCATTTCTCACAGCTGTTCTTCCCGCGCCAGTATCGGAAATCTTACGAAAACCATTACGCGTTACATTTGTCTGCAGGTTCAGTTTTTCAACGAGTATAGCATTATTCAACATATTTCGCAACCACCGGGGGCAGCAAAAATTAATCGTTTTCGTACGATTTTATCGTGTAAAAATGTACCGCCGCCCTGATTTCCGGGCAGCGGTACGGGATTCTTCATTTTACAAGGGTCATCAGCGTAACCGTTCAAAATTTCCGCGGTTACGGGAAACCCGATTAGTGTTTCTTTGCCTGTGCCGCGAAGGTCTGAATGCCTTCAATGACAAGGATAATTGCGAGAATCGCCATGGCAGCGGCGAAAATAAGCTGGAACCATACACCCCAGGCCGCGCCGCCTGCCGCGATCGTACCCACTCTGCTGATTACCGTCGTGATCAGGTATGTCAGCGTTGCAGCGAGCATGAAGACCATCGGGACAAAGAACATTTTGTTATTTTTTCCTGCTTCACCGAGCCATGCCGCAATCGCCATCAGGGCAATACCGGCCAGCAGCTGGTTGGCAGCTCCGAAAAGGGACCAGATCTGGGAGAGACTCAATCCGCCCAGGATGCAGCCTACAACTACCATGAAGATGGTGCCAAACAGCGGATGCGCCAGAAGCTGGCGGATGCCCTTCGCATCCTTATAGGATTTCTCATCCTCCTTCAGGAAGAGTTCAGAGAACATAAAACGGCTCAGACGTGTACCAGTATCAAGACTGGTCAGTGCAAATACAGAAACAGCCAGCGTCAGAAGCGCTTTGATGACGCTGTTGACTGCAGTGCCGTCTGTACCAAACATCAGAGCGATGCCGGACGCAAATGCTACAGACGGGGAACCAAACCCGCCGCTCGTATAGGTCTCATATACCATACCTACCGCAATCAGGGCAATAATGCCAAGCGCAGACTCAATCAGCATGGAGCCATAGCCAATCGGCTTCGCGTGAGCCTCGTTGTCCAGCTGCTTGGAGGTCGTACCCGTCGCGATCAGACTGTGGAAACCGGAACAGGCTCCGCAGGCAACCGTGATAAACAGTACCGGGAACATGGTGCCCAGGCTGGTCTTCCAGCCGGTAAATGCCGGCATATTAAAGGTAGCAGCACCGCCGCCGAACGCGGAGAAAATGATACCAACCAGAGCGACCGCCATCATTGCGTAAAGCAGGAAGCTGGAAAGATAATCACGCGGCTGCAGCAGGATCCATACCGGAACCAGCGAAGCAATCGTGATATATGCGCCGATAAATACAATCCACATTACACGGTTCATGGCAAATCCTACGTTCAAACCAAACGCAACCATCAGACAGATACAGATGATGCCGCCGATCGTAGCCGGTGTAGTCTTCACACCAAAACGGTTGGTCACTAAGCCGTAGATAACTGCAAGAACAATAAACAGCAGGGAAATCATCGCTGTCGTCTGATTTCCGGTCGGATTTGTTACAAATCCAAAACCTTCTCCGGCAGCCGTATAGAACGTACCTGCTACAACGTTTACGAAGGAAGCGATGACCAGAAGGAGCACCAGCAGCGCAAAAATCGTAAACAGCTTCTGTGCCCGCTTGCCCATGGAGTCCTTAATGATCTCGCCGACAGACTTGCCGTCATGCCGGATCGATGCAAACAGGGAACCGAAATCCTGTACGCCGCCGAAGAAAATACCGCCGATTACACACCACAGAAACACCGGAACCCATCCGAATACAGAGGCCTGGATCGGTCCGTTGATCGGGCCGGCACCCGCGATGGATGAATAATGATGTCCCATCAGAACCTGCGGCTTTGCCGCGCAATAGTCGAGCCCGTCCTCCAGCCGGTGAGCCGGAGTCTCCTTTTTGGGGTCAATCCCCCACTGCTTTGCAAGCCATGAGCCATAGTAAACGTAACCTATGACCAGCAGTACAATGGCTACAAGAATGATTAGTAATGCTGTCATTTGTTTCTCTCTCCTTTTTTCTGAGATGTTCAGGACAGCAGGCAACAGGACTATGTTTCGCCCTGATCAGCGCTGTTCTGAACTGTTAAAATATATTGCGCACGAGCTTTTTCAGGTCAGCGCCCTGGCGGTTGTAGACGATCCGGCCCGAAGACTGCTCTATTGCAATCAGACGGTAATTGCTCCATCCCTGAAGCGTAAAATGGTAACTCTTGTAATGGTGAAGCTTCGGAATCAGCGCTGCGGCTTCGTCCGTCATTTTCTCTGATAAAATCATCAGAGAAATATCCGAGTTTCTGTGATCCTTGTGCGGCTTCACATGCGCCATGCCGGCCTCCCAGGCCTCTGCATCCAGCCTTCGAAGCTCATCTGCGTCCAGCGTCCCGCGTTTTGCAAAGTAAACGTATTCGTTCGACTCTGCCTCTGAGATCGTGGCCGAGCGAACCAGAAAAAACTGTTCATCGTGCGAGTGGAACTCTGCCTCCGCATCAAAAGGGGGCGTTACATTTTCTCTGCGCACATCGTAATACGTATCAAAACGGCTGACCAGCTTTTCAAATGGCTCCGTTAATCCCATAGCTTCCTCCTGCAAAACAGATCGTAACTGTTCCGTACCTTCACAGCTGCGACAAATCAATAATCACGAAAATCCTGCACGGCCATACCATGCAGGATTTCTTTATGAACCCCATTGTCCGCGCCCATTCCTTAAATTTCCTGGAATTTTCTAAAAATTTGATTAAGATTTTATCACCGTGACGTGGAAAATGCAAGTACTATATTCTATTTTTTCATGGCATCGCCCAAACTGCTTCACTCGTCCGCAGCTTCTTCTTCTCCATCTCCATAGAGCACTTCATGAAGCTTTTCGATCGTTGCATCGAAGTCCGGCACAAGCATCTCATTCTGTGAGGTGTACAGTCCGTCATAAGGCACCCGGTTCTCTACCAGCTCATATTCCGTGAGACCTGATAACGAGCTGATCAGCTGAATCATGTCCAGCGCGCTGATATCATGGTCAGTCAGCTCCAGAATCTCCTCGGCAAGCTCTGCGAGTTCTGCGGCGGTCATCTCCTTAGCAGTATCGAAAATATCTGAAAGCACAGTTCTCTGGCGCTGCGTACGCTGATAATCCGCATTCCCGACATAACGAATACGCATATAGGCCACGGCCTGTACTCCGTTCAGATGATACTCTCCTCCTGACTCCAGCGCCTGATCCTTGTCCTCCTCGCTCAGATAACTGTTCAGTACCTCAACTTCATCGTCGGAAAGTTCAATATCCACACCGCCGATCAGATCTATGATCTCTGCCATAGCGTCAAAATCCACCGCCGCATAATTGTCAATCTCGATCTCGTAGCTCTCCTCCAACGTTTCAATGAGCTTGTCCGCCCCGGCAGCAGCGTATGCGTAATTCAGCTTATGGACACCATAGCCGGGAATATCCGCATAAAGGTCTCTCATATAGGAAGTCATGATAATTCTCTGTGTGTTGCTGTTGACGGTTACCACAATCATCACATCGGAGTTGCCATTCCAGTTGTCTTCTCTGCGGTCCGACCCGATCAGCAGGATACTGTAAATGCCGTCATTTCCAGGCAGGGAAACCACCGCCGACGAACCATCCTCTTCCGTTTCTGCCTCGTCTGCCGTTGCTGAGCTCTCCTCCGCATCTGCTTCGTCTGCCAATGCTGAAGTCTCCTCCGCATCTACTTCGTCTGCCGTTGCCGAACTCTCCTCCGCATCTGCTTCATCTGCCGATGCCAGCATTTCATCCGCTGTCTCACTCTCAGATTCCTGAGCCTGTGCGTGCATAAGTCTCCCGGAAATGCTCCCGCATAACACCATCATAATCGCGCAAACCGTGATTAAGGCCATCCTGCCAATTCTGGCAAAGGATGCTGTCTTAATTTTCATTTTCGCCATCCTCCTTAAATCAATTTCATTTTTCCCTATTCTAATCCTTTAAGGCTTAAAAATCAACAGGAAATCTCAGCTCATCAGCCTCCATAAGTTGTTATATTTTTTCTAACAATAAGTTTATTTGTCTTAAAAAAACGCGCAATGCAATATTTTGTATTGACATTTTCGGCCGAATATCCTATCATCTAACGTGAAATAAGAGTTAAATGGGAGGAACACTATTTTGAAGCAAATAACGCTAACTAAATCTGAGAGGGAAATCATGGATTTGCTTTGGAATACAGACAGGCCATTAACCGGAACGGAGATAGTGAATCTGACACCTGAGCGAACCTGGAAAAAAAGCTATATCCACTTACTGATTAATTCACTGATTCAAAAAAACCTCATCAAATCGGAAACGCACGTTCGGACCGGCAGAAATTTTGGCCGCGCGTTCGTAGCTGTAGATACGCGGGAGGAGTTCGAAATCCGGCAGATTACGAGCAGCAGCAGCTTTTCACAGAAATCTGTGACAGCCCTTGTATCGGTACTGCTGGAGTCTGTCTCGGATCCGTCCGTTCTGGATGAGCTGGAAGGAATCCTGCAAAAGAAAAAGGAGTCGTTATCTCAGTCCGCTGACTGCACAGATGACGGGATCTCGTGAATAACGCCATAGACAACAGTCCGGCTCCTGTTCCTACATAGAATGACATAGAATGGGCAGCCTGCACCGAAGCAGCGGCGAGATTTTTGAATCGTACATATTTTTCTGAAAATAAAAAAAATTTATTTTAAAAAAGTAGTTGACACGAGAGAAAAAATGATGTATAGTAATCACTGTTCAGCGGCGAACAACAGCAAGACAAAGGCAGCACGGTGAACAGTGGTTAATCTAAATCAAATAGTTATTTATGCGCGAGTGGCTCAGTGGTGGAGTACTGCCTTGCCAAGGCAGGGGTCGCGGGTTCGAATCCCGTCTCGCGCTTTTTATTTTCGCTTAAAGCAAGGATTCTTGTTTTAAGCGTTTTTTTATGCATCAAAAAATTGAGCAGGAGACAAAGACATCCCCTGCTCATTTCTTCCGTTTTTCGGCGCATCTTTTCTATAGAAAAATCAAAAAGCCACGCTCTCACTGTCCCTTTACAATAACAAACACCGTCGTGCCATTCTTTTCGTTCAGCAAAAACTGTTTTTCAATCCGCAGCTGTGAAACCGCACGGACAGACTCTACCACATAATTCGGATCAGGCGTATAGATCACCAGCACGGCTTTTTCGGCCAGAAAGCTGACAATGTGCGTGAAGAAATCATGGTACAGCTTTCTGAGAGCCTGTTTTGATCCGTCCCCTGTACTGCGCGGCATATCTGTGATCACCTCATCAAACAGATATGCATGCCGGAAGGTAAAAAAGTCACGGTTGATATAATTTACAAGAAGTCCGGCCCGCCGGGTATTTCTGTCTGCTTTTTCAATTGCTTCGCCAAAAATATCAAGTCCGTACATCGTGCCGGCTTTGCAGGCAAAATTGCGCTCAATCAACATAGTACCGGTCCCGCAGAACGGGTCCAGGATCTGCGCGCCCTCCTTCAGCCAGGGCAGCGCCAGATGAGCGGTAAGCGCGGCATTTACCGGCGCTATAGAGGTGGGCAGATACTCCTTTCTGTATGAAAAACGGTCGTCAAATGACGGCGACGGTTTCAACATAGCTGCCAGAGTCCCGTCCTGGCGGAGGATGAGCCGGATCTCGATTTCATAATCCGTCACGGAATTAAGAAGCCTTGCATCTGAAGCCTTCTCCAGAGCATCCGAAATTCTGCGGAGCCAGGCTCCTTTTTTCTCCTTATATGCTCCGACAGCGATCATCTGCTCTGCCTCGCTGCTGCCGCCCGCTGCTGTTTTCTTTTCCGGAATGCGTATGTCCAGGCGGAACAGGAATGTCCCCGATCCATTATAAATCCGTTCAACCAGCGAGAGCACCGGATCTGCAAGCAGCTTCCCGCACTGTCCCGGCTCGTTTGCCTGCAAAACCGATGTTTTAAGCGGAAACAGCATTTCACTGTAGGTGCGGATCGTTCGGACATCCTTCACGGAGGCGCCGTCCACACGGAGCCCGCCGGCGAGCATCGTAATTCTGCCTTTTTTTATCTGCTCCACTGTTGCTTCCCTGTGGCGGCGGTTGGTCAGCAGAATCACATCCTCTTTCTCCCTGCCGCCCGAGAACCGATGATGGCGGATGCCCTGGCAACGCAGAACCATTGCCTGAAGAATGCGGATTTCTTCAGAAATATGCTTCCACTCTTCTGGTTTCCAATCATCGACCTCCCTGAGTGCGGAAAGTCTCTGCCGCAGCTCCTCCTGCAGCGGACGAAAATCCAGCTCCGACATTGCCTTCAGATAATCGGCTCTGACATAAAGCGTCTCTTCTTTTTTATAAGCCTCAAATATA
>JAJQFO010000226.1 GCA_021201095.1 Lachnospiraceae bacterium | reverse complement strand
ATCTTGGACCATCAGATCGCATTGCATTTCTGGCAATCGACGCGGATACTTACAGCCTGAACGATATTTGCCGGAGCCGCGGCGAAGATGGATATCTGGAGGCTCAGGAGGTTTTTAATCTTTACGATGCGCAGCAAAGAAATCTTCTGATCATCAAAGACATGCTTCCTCCGCATGTGCATGCATGGCTGAATGAGTCCCTCCCTGAAGTCCAGCTTGACGATAATGGTGCACAAGGCGTTCGTCAGATTGGCCGGCTGATGCTGCTAAGCTGTGGCAAGTATATACAGCTGAGAAATCGATTGGCAGAGATGATACAGACTTTGTCCCATCATGCCCCGGAGCCTTGCGCAGATCTGGAAATCATTCTGGTCACCGGCGTTTCAGGAGGTACTGGCGGAGGAACGGTCATTGATGTTGCCTATCTGATCCGCATCCTCATGACAGAACTTGGCCTGGAGCACAGCTTCCGTCTGTCCGCATATCTCTATATGCCGGATGTGTTGTTGGGTATTCCAGCGATTTCCAGGCAGCCTGCTGTCCGCGAAAATCTAATGGCAAACGGGTATGCGACGCTCAAGGAAATTGACTATTATATGGCTCTGCAGGATCGCAGAGGCTGCTATATGCTTGATCTGGGCGACAGCGGCCAGTTTAGCTGTGAATGGAACATTTTTGACTCCTGTTCAATTGTTTCGGCACAGACCGATTCAGGAGGTATTTCTTCTAAATCAAAAACTATAAACAACCTGACTGAGTATCTGCTGGATCTGCTGACAGATATATCCCATGATGGTGGTGTAGACGGTGGTATGCAGATAGCCAAAATGATGTCTGAGCGGAGGAACGGGAACGTTTTAACTTCACTTATACAGGCAGGGCCGTTATCCGATAAGGTGCATTATCCGAAAGCGGTATATTACGGCTACCAGGCAGTGGGATATTCTTCTGTAAGGATTCCGTTAGACGAAATCACTACTTATTGTGTGAATGTCATGTTCAGACATGTACATGATGCTCTCGCGAACACGAATTCTGTTGATGAAGCCATGGTATCGAGCGTGTTACAGGCTGTACATTTGAGGGATGTGGATGACTTTGCGTATTTTGTGCTGAGTGGGGCACCTGCGGCGCCTATGGACGAGCCGATCATGCATGTACATACATTGCCTGATGATCATTTTCCTACAGGCAGGGAATGCAGAGAAGGTTCGGATACTGTATTTCGGGATGCGCAGTTTTTGGCTGCTCAAGAAGCCAGAAAAATTACAGATGCCCGGTTTAAGCAAGTACTGAAAGCTGAACTGTTAAACCAGTTAAATGAGAATCTTAATCGCATATTTGAGACATCAGGACCTTATGTTGTGGTCGAATTGCTGACGCGCAAAATGAACATATCTATGACGGATTCTGATCCGAAAAAACCTTTCTCCGGTATTGTAGAGAGGCTTGAGGGATTGCAGCACGAGCTATATCATCTTGCTCAGCAATGCCAAAATGCAAGAACCCGCGAAGTTATTGAAAATATGAATTGCCTGAGAGAAGAGGCCGGTAGGTTTTTGCCGGACAGGCGGAAGATTAGCGACTATGTTGAATATTGCTGCCGTGTGGCGTGGAAGGAAGTCTATATGTCGTCGCTCTATAAAACACTCGCAGAGATTCTGGGCGATGTACTCAGAGAACTGGTTGATGCAAATAATACCGTCTGGTTGGCTTATACAGATGTCCTTGACGAAGTTGGAAGAATTTTGGAAAGAGATGCTGCATATGTTATGGATCCACGGCATCATACTTCGGATGTCTCTATTATAAACCTTTATGAGGGCAATACCAAAACACAGCGGCTGCGCTCTTTTCTTGATAGCCTTGTCAGTCCGGATGTGACAGCACACCTTTGTAACGAGCTGCTCTTTTCCATGAAGAACGACTGGCGGGCATGGACGGATGCTCGAGATTATTTTGAAGCGCAGATTAAAATCGGAACAATTTTCCATGACAGCATCCAGGGAATCCTGGACAGGGATGTTGTGCAGAAGCTGCTGACAGCGGCGTATTCTCCGCAGAATTTGACCATCGCGGATATCAATGGAATCTGGGAATGGAACGATCCGCAAAAAGAGCAGGCCTTGCATGCGGCTGCATGGGAAATTTACGTTCTACTTGAACATGGGCAAGAAGAGTTCGCTCGTCTCAGTCCTGATTATGATGTTCGATATTTCATTCATGCAGGATGTATTAGTTTTTTGAAAGATACGCCGGTGTTAGATGAAAATATAGCTGAGTATTTATCTCAGACTGTGATACGGGCAAAGAATGCCGGAACTAATAAGTGGGTATCTGTCTGCGGTACTTTTGGAGTTCCGCTGTATACAATTGCTGGTATGAAAGATTGCTATGAGGCATATCGAAGAATGCTCAGACATGCACGTCGTGGACTTCATATCGATGAAGTAACTGCAGACTGGAGCAGATTTCCGGAGCCTTATCCTGTTGATCAGGTCGCTGGAGACGGCGATGCATATGAGGAATTCACTGATTACATGGTCTTAGAGGAGATCCGGAGAGATGCAGATCTTGCAATCAATACTTATGGCTTTATCAGAAAGCAGGAGTGGAGGCAATTTTCACAGCCACAGGTTTATGTTTTATATTCTATCATTGGGAAACCGGAAGATCTGAGTGCTTTCCGGCAGTTAATCAAAGACAGTCAAAGTACGGGAAGTTCTGCTGACTTCGTTGATCTGGTGTTGTGCGAAGACAGTGGTTTTCAGATCAGATACGAACCTTTGCTACTGGAAACCTTTCTTCTTGACCCGCTGGATCTGGAAGGCGAAGGAAGACGGGTTCCGATCGGCGTTTTTTACAAGATGATTCGCGTGAGTGTTTACTACATGGATCTGTTGAAGAAAAACCTGTCTCTCTGGCAGGAGGCTTATGAGGTTTATCAGGAAGAATGCTACAAGATGTAATGTAAAATACATCGTTATGCAGGGTTAATAAATTTAAATTAATGATACAGGAGGACAAAAAAATGTTGACTGGGAATCAAAAAGAACGGCTTGCACGATTGTCTTTGGAAAAAGGAGGCGTGGCATTTGTCAATAGGGGCATGCATGCAAATCCAAATCCGACACTTGTGGTTAGTCTTGGCGGTCTTGGCGGAGATACTTTGAATATGCTGAAGGGAAAGATGCTGCGGCAGCTTGGCAGACCTGACAATATTCATTTTCTGGCTATCGATGCGGATGCAGCAAATGGTTTGAAAAGTATTAAGCACTCTTCAAGTGAACAAGGTTACCTTGACGATGATGAGACATTTGGGCTTTACAGGCAAGGCATGTCGCAAATATTGGTAGATCCAACAAAACGTCCCGAATTTACATATTCCTGGATGCAAAATCCATTTCCGCAGAAAGTAATAAATGATAACGGTGCACAGGGAATTCGACAGATCGGGCGTATCATGCTCTTGTGCTGTGGTGTCTATGGAGAATTAGAGAATAAAATCAGAACCATTGTGAATTCTATGGAAAGACCGGTTACGGATCTTGAAATTATTTTAATCGCAGGAGTGTCTGGCGGAACAGGCAGCGGAACGATTATAGATGTTTCCTATTTAATCAGGACACTGATGGACAGTATGGCTTTGACTGGAGCGTATAGTTTTTCAGCATATATTTTTACTCCTGATGTTCAGTTTAACGAGTCAGGGATTGTTGGAAAACCGACTATCATTTCAAATCTGCAGAGAAATGGATATGCTGCGATAAAAGAAATTGATTACTTTATGAATTTAAAGAATCACAAAGGTGTCTATTCTCTGGATTTAGGAGATGGAAATCCTAAGACGAGCAGTGAAAATATATATGACTCCTGTACGATAGTAACCGGAAGGCCAGCAGCAGGTGGTATGCTGAGTAAAAAAGCAGTGATCGATAATCTCACTGAAAATCTTCTGGATCTACTGACTGATATCACTTATGAAGGCGAAGGTGGTACCGTCCAAATGGCGAAAGCTTTCTCAAGCAATAAGGATGGTTTGCTTGCCACGTGGTATGATGGTGTTGGAAGCGATCCTAAAATGTATCCAAAAGCGGCTAATTATTGCTATCAGGTACTGGGCTATTCCGCTGTAAGCATTCCAAGAGATGAGATTTTAGCTTATTGTGTAAACAAAATGTTCCGAAGAGTCTGGGAGGAGTTTCATAATATTGTTTTGGTTGACCAAAATTATGTTGTGGATGTTCTTCAAACAGCAAATTTAACAGATTTAGATAGCTTTGCAACTTATGCCCTTACTTTATCAATAGATGAACCTGTAAGTAAACTTGAGACGCTCCCACGTGATAATTGGCCAAATAAAAGAGATCTTAAGGATGGTACAGATTCTGTCCTTTCAGACGCACAGACTTATGCCAGAGAAGAAGCAGACAAAATTAAAGATCAAAGGTATTTTCAGCTATTAAAATCAGAGGTTTTGAGAGCTCTGAATGGTAAAATTGATGCTATATTTGACAGCTCAGGTCCTTATTTTGTAGTTGAATTGCTGACACACAAAGCAAAAGATGCTATGAGCGAAGATGATCCTAGAAAACCGTTTTCAGGTATCATCGAACAGCTAAATACAATGAAGGATCAGGCCCATGATTTATCGCAAAGCTGTGCTGTTGCTGATTCATCACCACAGGTGCGGGACAACATGCAGCAATTGGCCGAAGATGCCACAGGTTTTTTTGCAGGTAGGAATGAAATCCAGGCGTATGTTGATTACTGCTGCCGCGTAGCATGGAAAACATCTTTTATGAATGATTTTTATAAAACTCTGGAAGGTGTTCTGGGAGATGTAATCTGTGATTTAACCAACACAAATAATGATATATGGGGAGTATATACGGATGTTTTAACAGAAGTAAGCAGATTACTTGCTGTGGACGGCGCATTTGTTGCAGATGCCCAAAAACACGATCACGTTTTTTCTTTTGATATCATTAATCTTTACTCAGGAGATCAGAAAACCAGTCAGTTAAGAAATTATCTTGATGGTCTGGTCAGCGACCTGACAGTTGATAGGTTATGCAAGGCTTTTATTGAGTCTATGAGAAAGCAAAGAGCTTGTTGGGTCGAGCAGCAGAGCATGGACAACTTTAAGGTCGTTGAGGAAGTTAGAAAGATTTTCGACGATGTGTTGTCAGATCAACTAAAGCAGGATATTATGGAAAAATTTATGGTTGTTGCATATTCTCCGAAGCAATTGACCGTAGAAGAAGTTGATGAAATTTGGGAAAATGCGGATGTGCAGAAAAAAAATGCATTGGTAAAGGCTGCCGAGGAGATTAAGAATACACTGGATAAAAATGCCAGTCTGATGGCTAATCCGAGAGGAGGGTATGCTGTTAGTAGTTTTTTGGATAAAAAGTATATTGCTACTTTGGCGGATACACCTAACCTGAGCCTGGAACTTCAAAATTTGTATCCTGCAGATGTTTGTAAAGCAAGAAGTAACGGTTTGTCCAAATATATTTATTCCTATATCGTATATTGTGTGCCTCTGTATTTATTTACGGGATTTGATGAATATGATGCAGTTTACAGCAATGCTGCTGCTAACTTAAAAGGCCTTCATATGGATGAGGTTGGACAGAATTGGAAGAGATTCCCTCAGCTTTACCCGCTTGATTTAGCTGCAAAAGATAAAAAGAATTATAAGCAGTTTTATGATTATCAGATTCTAACTGAAGTAAAAAGGGAAGCAGAGCTTGCGATGAATACCTATGGTTTCATCAAAAGGGACACAAACCTGCAAGGCACTTTAAATGCGGAATACAGTATATACAAAATTATAGAAAAACCGTTTGATGAGGAGCATCAGAATGGGAAAGAGGAATTCAGGCAGTATGTACACAAGGCTGTGTTAAAAGGAGTGAACAATATTTTCGATATTGTAACGAATGAGGAAAGCGGGTATGTTATTGAACCAGAATTGATTCAGTTAGACAATAACGCATTGAATCCTCTCGACCTGACAGGAAACGACAGGTACGTTCCAATTGGTGATTTTTATAAGCTGATTCGTATGAGTATTCGCTACATGGATCTTTTAAGAGATAATCTGAGCTTATGGGAAGAGGCATATAAAGTATTACAGGATGAAAAAGAGAGTAATGAAGGAATAGCAAAGTATAATCTTAACTTTATTAAATTCTTTAATGCTTTACGCACGGAACAAATTGGGAAAGTGACCGACCCAAAAGGAAACCCGCAGGACGTTATGTTTTATTTTTATAAAGGGAAAAAAGAAGTTTTAATAGATTTAAGAATGGAAGGTAAGTTTGACAAAACCTACCTGATCTATCATGCGTTCAGGGCTTTTTGCCAGTTGCCGGATTCTGTGATAGACTATATAGAGCGGGAATCTACTAAGACAATTCAGTCACTTAGTTTTAATCCGGATGTTGTTCTTGCCCCTTATGTTGAAGATGTGGATAAGGTTTTTGATGTAGATTATGGTCTCAATTCTATGAATGCAAGAGAAGAAATTTTAATTAAAACAAATAGTTCTCGTATGGATTATAAATTCAGACCAGATATGAACGATGATTCTGACGCGTATGATAGTCTGCGCAGTTTTTATCAGAAATTAAAAGATGAATTTTAATGAATTGTAATTGTTGAATCTCAATTAATAAGGTCGAATGAATACGAAACAGAGTGTCGGAGATCGGAGTTTTATCTGGCACCTGTTTCGTAATTCGAGACAAAGGAGGTTTGCTATGTCTATGCAAAGAGCAAGCATCAAAAATCAGATTGATGTGTTTTGTTCATCAATTTTTGCTCCATATATTGAAACGGGTGAATTAAATTGGAGTCTTCCGATTTTGATCCCTGTTTTTTTGGGAAACAAAAGCAAGGAACTTTTGATGTCTGAAATAGTGGAAGCAAGTACTACGATTTTAACTGTTCAACCGATCATCAGGCCTGTTTATATAGACATAGACGGATTCAGGAATGCAGACTCCTTTTATGACCAATTGGTAAGTATTTATGACGACCTTAGAAAGCGAGGAATATTTGAAGGAGGCAATAGACCTTTAGAAATTTCTTACATCAGTATTATGCATGATCCTTATTTGAATGAAATGGAGTCTGTTAATAGCTTAAAACTAATTAGAAAGAAAGTTGAAATCCTCCGTTCACAGGGAATTTCAATCTTAAATAGCAATTTTTATGGCATATTTGACCGACAACAGATTCGGGAAATATATAATTACAGGGGTGCTTTTTCTTTTGTCAGAGAAGGAAAACAATGTGGACTATGGGGACAGATCTTCCATCTTGAAAAAAATGCATTTGAAGATACTTATGAAAAAGAATGCCGCGCTATCATAGCTAGAATGATTTATGATTACCTGTTTCAAGATGGAATGGGAGGATTTGAGCAGGAAAGTGATTTTAACCATTATGCGTGGAGATCGCTCGGACTTGAGGAATTAAAGATCCCGGAACAAATGGTATGTAATATACTTATCAATGGATTTCGACAGCAACTTAGGGAAACCCCAATAGATCAGACTGCTTTGGATAATTTTTCAAAAGAATTAGGGAAGCTTTTAGCCAACCAAATAAAAGAATGCTGCTCTATTATGAAATGTGATAAGTTGTCCGTCTATATTCCGCAGCGCCTTGAAAACTATGATAAACAATCAGGCCGAAAAAAAAGCCGGCTGAATGAAGATTCTTTTGAAAACAGAATTTTATCAAGTTCAGCTTTAGATACATTAACTTTAGAATTATTAAAACCAGCCAGAGAAATTTTTTGTGATTTGACGTCTAATGAGGTGAAGAATATATTTCTACAGGCACTTTCTGCTTTTTACTATTTGGATGTGGATACAAAACGCATGGCGGAACAGATTCGGCAAAAATTATTGTCTACCGTCGATGATCTTGAAAGAGCGTCCAGAAAAATTAATTTATCACCTGATGTGGATTCGATGGACGAATACAGGATGGAAGCATTTTCAAATTGTGCCGAAAATAAAGTATTCCAGCTTGCCGCAGAATTATTATTGAGTTACTATGATAATCCTGCTTTTGTAGAAACAATGAAAGACATTCTTGATTCTGTCAAGCAAGATAATCAGGAATTAATGGAGATCCTTGATGGATTAAGAATTGGACAGTATGGAGGCAATAAGGCTATCGCTTTACCGGTAATTGTAAAGGATTATTCCATTCCCTTAACTGCGTCTGTACCAAATGCATGTAAAAGGATTTCCAAAGAAACTATAGACTTTCTGGTAAATGATACAAAACTGGTAAAAGATATTTTATTTGATTTTGTAAATCGTGCCCAAATTAATATTGATGAGCTTCCAGGAGCCTTAACGCGCGACTTCGGGATTACGGATCCGGGTACAATAATATTGTTATCCTCTATACAAATAGATCTTCCCGGAATAATTTCTAAGCAGCATAGCTGTTTCAGAAATAATACTTTAGTGGCTTTACTTTCAAAAGAGTGGGGTTCACAAAGCTGTCTTAGTGAATATTATGAGGAGGAGCAACATGGAAATTGATGATTTGAGCCTTGGAGGACGATCTGGGAACAGCTCCAGAAACTCGAAAAACACAGGGAGTAATCGTATGGATGATGATCTTAGTATCCGCAGCAATAATACTGGCAGAGGCTCATCCAGAGGATCAAACAATGGAAGAAATGTTAGAAACTTCTCTGGTAATAATGATTCCTCTTCAAGAAATGCTGTTCCATCAGGAAAGAAAACGCTTAATTTACCGCTTCTCATTGCAAGCTTAGTTATCAGTCTGATAGGTGGCATTGTCGGACTAATAGTATATGGATTGTTGATAGAAAGCTTGCCCAGACCATTCGTGATTGGCATAGTTATGTTAGTTTTCTTCCTAATAATGATAGTGGGGATGCTTGGCTTCATAGCAGTGCAAGGAAGATATACATTTCGTGAAGGTTTAATAAAGCAGATGCTTTATTCCATTTTATGCGCTTTGGCAATATTTGTATTAGCAACCTTATTTGAGTTTATTTATCAGTTAGGTGGAGAAATTGCGAATGCGGGACCGACATCATATATTATTCTGTTAGATGACTCGGGTTCAATGGATTCTAATGATCCAAATGATTTGCGCTATGCGGCAATTTCAGAGATTATGGCTGATAAAGATGAAGATTTTTCCTATGCGGTTTATAGCTTTAATGATGATCTTCTTTGTATTCGGGAGATGTCCGCGAAAGGTACAGAAGAAGTGGTCTATTCTAAACCTGATGGGCGTTCTGGGGGAACTTCAATAAAGAATGCTCTTACTTCTATCATAGAAGCGATCGAAGACGGGAGTATTGATGGAGGCAGTGCGCCGAAAGTCCTCTTACTCAGTGACGGATATGCGACAGATATTGGACTTTTTAGTAATATAAAGAAATTGCTTAAGCGTTATACAAGCCACGGTGTATCAATCAGTACCGTTGGTTTGGGAGATAGTGTAGATGAGAGCCTTATGACGCAAATTGCTAATGGAACTGGCGGAGTATTTATAAGCGTAGATGAAGGCAGCAACCTTGGAACGGCCATGGAGGCAGCAATCTCATCTTATGCAAAAAGAGATTTACTGACTCTTCGTAATACTCCTAAATTAAATGCTCTGTTTTTTATTGAAAGAATTCTTTTTATGTCTGTTCTTGGCTTGGGAATGCAATGTTTTCTGATTTTAGTATCAGGGATTCCAACTTCGGATCAGAAATTATCATGGTTCTTTTCTATTTTAACTTGCATTTTGGCTGGTTTAGCAATTGAATTGCTAATTAACACAATTTATTTACCAGAAAAATTGTCTGCGTTGATTTATTTTGTACTTACTGGTATGTTTCTTGCTATTTATCGAAAAAAAGAACCAAGAAGGCGTTCTGTTGTTAGCGAAAATGAAAGATCTACATATGAGGAAAAATCTGAAGAGGCCAATAGAATAGGTAAAAATGATAAAAGAAAACATCCGGAAGTTGAAAATAGATTTGGCAATAAACGATAAGGAGAACCGTCCATGGACAGAATCAAAGAGGTACAATTTCAGAATATCCGTGGGGATAAACACTCGGTAATCGGTGTTTATACTTCCGATATCCCCGGCGCCCTCCTTCGCATCGAAATCTGGCAGGGCACTGAGCTGAAAGCGATTTGCGCTACGCAGGTAAACCCAAATGGCAGATTTATTTCATCCAAAACGGTGGAATTAAAGCGCGGACTCTATCAGGTGAAGGTCTACCGGTGCATCAATAACAAAGTAAAACCGCCTAAATTTGCTAAACCGATTACTTATCAGAAGCAGGTTATGGCCGGGGAACCTTACAGGGTATCTGTCCGTGTAGAGGCAGCGCATATGTATGACCGGGATGGAACGAAGGTGAGCATCCTGGCAGATTGCCCGCTGGAGAACGAGGAGCTGTATTATGAGATTAATAAGGCAGATACGCTCCTCCAGAAGGTGCACTTCTGGGTTCCGATGGGAGGAGAAGAAGCCGTCTCGTTCTTCGTGGAAAGCGCGATGCCGAATGAAGTGGTTTTTCCGGCAAAACAGAATAGCAAACTGAAGATTGTGATGGAAAGGTAAGATTAGCTATGGGGAGAAAGGTAAATTTAGATGATGATTTGTCCGTTTCGCAGTCTGGTAAAAAATCGCAGTATAACAGCCAAAGCCGTGAGAGTTATGCGAAGAATAATGCGAGTCAGGGTAATTCGAGACAGAGTCATTCCGGGCGAAATCGTGTGGGACAAGGTCAGCAGGTTCATAATACAGCTGCCCCTAAGAAAGCTGCTGGCAGGACTTCTGATGTGTATGTAATTCAAAGCTTTAATGAGATGGATGTCTCGGACTATTCTTGGTTTAATAAGCTGACAAGTGGGATTCCGCTCGGTTGCAGCAACTATTATACGGTCTCGCTTGTGAAAGAAAAGGGAGCTGCCCACGGCGGCAGAGGAGGCGACCTGAATGCTGTCATTTTTGGCAAAATACAGTTTGCTCAGCTTGCTAACGGGAAACGAGTCAAGGTAACAGGGAAGAACCGGCAGGGCAGGTTTGAAGTGAACAAGCTGTTTGACTGTGACACGGGGTCCTATATCAAAATTAATTCTCATTGGAGTCCGCCTGGCGCGAAGGGAAGCGGCAATGGAGGCACCTTTCTCCTGATTGCGATCGCGGTAATCGCATTTCTGTTATTACTTGCCTTTGGCGCTCAATACCTGATGAATCTGATAGGAACAGCTGGCAATGGAGTAGACTGGCAGCAGCTGCTAATTACTGTAGCAGTGGTAGTTATCATTATTGCTTATCTGGTTTTTACCAGATTTCAGATTTTGAGAGCCCCCTGGATGCAGAAAATTATTGGTGTGGTTTTGCTTGTGCTGATCTTGCTGTATGTACCAGGGGGGCAGACAATTCTTGCCTGCGCCCTGATGATCTGGGTGCTGATGAAAATGCTGTCAAATCTGTTTCGCTAAAAATCGGATAGGGTAGGACAACGGACGTTCTGCGGAACGTCCGAAATTTGATATTAAGAATATTTAAATTTTATTATGCTTTAGACTGCTTACTCGAAGGAGGAGAGCTGATGGGACTTAGAGACAGGCTTTTTGGAAATGGCAGTGAGTTTGAGGAAGATTATGGTTATGAAGGGGACAATTATTCTTCTGGAGGCAGGGATGAGGAAGAAGAGCCAGGAGATTCCTATTATGATGAAACGGAAGAATATGAGGAAACCGATGATTCTGATGATATAGTGGAATTTCCTGAAATTAACCGGGAGGATTATTTAGACAAAGAGTTTGTAAAACAAAGGAATCAGGCTCTGTGTAAGATGAACACCGGCAGAAACGATGATTTTAAAGATTCGGTTTCTGTCATAGAAAGAAAGGCTGCTTTTCTGAGAGTAATGGGTATTACCCGGTTTTGGGGGAAAGATGAGGATCTGGATTCTAATACACTGATGGCGGACATTCTGTCTGGAATACAGGATAAGGGGATCGGTTTTATTTTCGCTGTTAAAGGGTGCGGAGATGATATTGAGGTGTATCTTGGGGTGGAGAAAAGCCATCTGGAGAGCCTGAAAAGCACACTGGTGTCTATGTTTCCCGCAATTGAGCTTCGTGAAATTGATGATATAGACGGGCAGGATGCCTGGGAAACGATTGTGCCGTATGATCTTACTTCTGGAGGCATTGTATGCGGAAAGCCTACGAATAAGATGGCTGCTGAAGGCCGTGATCAGAGGCTTCAGATGGATCAGCTGATTCGGGGACTGATTGGACGGAATTTTCTCTATGTAGTAGTCGCCATGGCGCTTGGTTCTGATAAAGTGGTTAAGCTTCATGACCGTCTGCTTGAAGAGATGTCAGTGACGTTTGAACATATTAAGGAAAATTATAGCCGGGCAGGTGCTGGTACCGGCATTGAAAAGCAGAGCTATAACCATGCCAGATATATGGAAAATCTGGAAAAAATGGAAAAAAGCTATAACGATGGGATCAGCCGGGGCATGTGGAATGTGACGGCTTATTTTGGTACTTATGGAGAAGGCAGAGGTAATCACAACGCAGTGAGTGTAGGAAATCTGATTCGCGCCGTTTTTTCCGGAGAAGAATCCATACCGGAGCGAATGAATGTAAGTATGTTTGACGATTTAAGACGGTTAAAACAGCTTCTGACTATTATGGTGATCCCAGGTACCCTGACGAATGATTACAGGAACCATCCATTAGAGAAATATGCGGCGTATCGCTATGCCACTCTTCTTAATTCCAACGAGCTTGCCGTACTGACCGCGCTTCCGGGCAAGGAGTACCCGGGCTATTACATAGATGATTATGTGGAATTTGATCAGGCGAACCGTGTGAAGGATCAGCTGAAGGATCCAGTAAAGATCGGCAGCATCCGCCGTGCGGGCCGCGGACAGATTGCAGATGAAAATGACGAGAACATCAATCCTTATTTTATTGAAAAGAATGATTATACACGCCACTGCCTGATTATCGGCATCACGGGCGGCGGCAAGACAAATACGTCCAAATCTCTTTTGCGCACATTGTGGCGGGACTCAAAGATCCCATTTCTTGTGATTGAGTCTGCAAAAAGAGAGTATTGGGAGCTGAAAAAAATCAAAGGCTTCGAAGCTCTGGTGGTCTACACTCTTGGCTCAGATGATGACCGGACATCCGTAAAATACCGCCTGAACCCATTTGAGACCTTTCCGGGAATTTCACTCCAAACGCATATAGACTATGTGCTTTCCACATTTAAGGCAGCGTTTGATCTGTTTCCGCCTCTGCCCTATGTGCTGGAGACTTCCGTCTATGAGATTTATGAAGATCGAGGCTGGAACATTGTAACCAGCGAAAACGATCTGGGACTTACCCTCTATCCGACGATGGAGGATTTATATGATAAAGTCGGATATGTGGTGGATGGAATGGGCTATTACGAGGAGGTTTCCTCAAACATCAAATCGGCTCTGGAGGCCCGTATTCACTCCCTGATGATCGGCGGAAAGGGCGCGATGCTGAATACGCCGAAGTCCGTACCGATCGGAGAGTTGCTCTCTACACCGACGGTGCTTGAGCTGGAAGACATCGGTGATGATGAGACCAAGTCCTTTGTCATCGGCGTACTGATGACGCAGCTTTATGAGTACCGCAAGGCAAACATGGGACAGCAGGGCGGCGCGAAGGATCTGAAGCATATTCTGATGATCGAGGAGGCACACCGGCTGCTGAAAAATGTCACAGCCTCCGGCGACGGCAACAGCACGCAGGCAAAGTCGGTCGAGTTTTTCTGCAACATGCTGGCAGAGATCCGTACCTACGGCCAGGGCATTTTCATTGCTGACCAGGTGCCGACCAAGCTGGCTCCGGACACCTTGAAAAATACCAACCTGAAAATTGTCCATCGGACCGTAGCCCTTGAGGACCGTGAATTTGTCGGCAACGCGATGAACATGACACCGGAGCAGATCAATTATTTAAGCTCCCTGCGCAGAGGCTATGCAGCCGTCTATGCGGAGGGTGACAACAGCCCGAAATATGTGAAGCTTCCCTATGTGCAGGATGACCCGGATCGGAAGAATATGACGCGCTCACAGGTGATTGCACAGGTGCAGAACAGCGAGATCGTGCGCAAGACCAGCGTATTTTCGGACTTCCAGCCAAAGCACTGCGGCTGTACATACTGTGAAATGGCGCACAGATGCAGGCATTATCAGGAAATAAAGAGCCGAATACCATCAGAAAAATATCTGGAACGGATTCTAGCCTGCTATGTAGATTATAAGTTTGATCCCAGAATGCTACGTTGTATTTTCCAGATAGACTGTCTGAAAATGTACACCTTTGATGTATGGGAAAGGAACTGCTTCCAGGGGATCATTCTGGATATGTTTCCGGATATGAGTAATGGACAAAAGAAAAAGATTCTGTCGGAGCTGATGAAATTAGAAATACAAACTCAAAAGAGAAAATGATCAATGGATGGAGGAAATGACTTATGGCTGCTGAAAAAAACAATAGTGCTGCAATGAGGTTTCTTGTGAATTCGTATATTATTCAAGGGCAAAGAGCTTTTTCACAGAATAATTTCGCAGAAGCTGCAAAGTGGTATAAAATGGCTGCTGACACTGGTGATTTAAATGCTCTGTGTTTTTTAGGAAATTGTTATTATAGTATGATGAAATTTACAGAAGCAGTAAAATGTTTTCGAATGGCTGGCAGGAAAGGAAACGCGAATGCCCAGTTTTTTATGGGGATTTGCTATCTGGAAGGAAACGGTGTAACAAAAGACGAAAAGGTAGCTGTTGTCTGGCTGAGGAAGGCTGCGGACCAGGGAGACAAGGCAGCAAAAGAGCTTTTGGATAAACTCCCTAAAAGGCTTACGAGGAAACGCCTTTTTGGTATTTTCTGAGGTGGCAGAATAACTGGAAAGATATCTGTACGTCATTTCGCGGGAGTAAAGGATTTAAAGAAGGTTGAGGAAAAATGGGTGGAAAATTTGGTGGTGGAAATTCCGGCCACATCGAAAATACAGGAAATCGAAATAAAGCGGTGGAAACACCATCGAATCCCGGGAGCATGGACAAAGTTCCTTCCGGAGACCAGCCGGTCTCGGCACAGCTGGAACAGCAATCCGCTGTAAATAAGGCGGAACAGTCTCATAACTATGAGCAGACGCGCCAGGAGGAGACAAACCGCCAGCTGGAGCAGCAGCGGGCTCAGATGGAGCAGCAGCGGGCAACAGAAGCCGGAAAAAATGCTGCCCGGAATCAGGAGACAAAGGAATCCGCTTCTGCAGACCCGTATGAACAGATGAAAAA
>JAJQFO010000123.1 GCA_021201095.1 Lachnospiraceae bacterium | reverse complement strand
ATTCATTTACACAAAGCGATGGATGGCAACAGAAAATGTTCGTGAAACAACCCTGCCAAAACAAAAAATAGCATTGCATTTTATAGAGGAATATGTTATAGTATCAAAAAAGTTAGGTGCTACCGTATAGCATGACGGTTAGTCACCCAAATTAAGTTAGATCATAGAAAATAACCGCTAGTGGGGACTGGGCGGTTATTTTTCTGTCTTGCTACTCCCAATCGTGTAGCCAAGACCAAATGAGGTTAAGCAGAGACTAATCACTGCAATCAAGTCACCGATTGTAAGCATATGCAATTTCCCCCTTTCCTTCGATTTCCGCAAATGAGCGGATTCTATGTAATCGGGGATCACAGGGTCTTCGCTTCGCTTCGGTCGTTGCTAAACGAGCGCCACTGGCGCTCAGCAACCCGTTGAAGGGGACTAACCGCCGCTACCATCTCGGCAGCACCATGTTTACATTCTACAATACGCGACAAGTTGTGTCAATTATATTTTTGCATTAATCAATCAAATAGTTTTTATTGCTAACTATTCGGCAGCAGAATACTTTATTATTAGTCGTCTTGCTTTGTACCGTTCTTTTCTCCACAGACACTTGCTTCGTACACTTTCAGGCACATTGCCGTGTTATCATTGGCTGTCAGTTCCAGCCTCGCTATCATGTTTTTTATAAATTTCCCCAGCACCACACAAAAAACGATATCATAGCACCTATTTCAAAACTAACCATCATTCACTCGCTAGCCATAACTGTCTGAAACCATATTTTCCCCTCAAATCTACGTTTGATTTTCTCAATGTTTTCTTTCATAATTTCTATCAGAATACAATTCCGCTTCATCATCAACGCGGCTTCTCCCACGACACCGCTTCCTGCGAATGAATCCAGCACAACTTCTCCTTCATAAGTGACATAATCCAGTATCTGCTCGCACAAGGCAATCGGCAATTCGCTCTGGTGTATCCTGTCCTTTTTTGATACTGCCTGCACATCAAACTCGGTAGGAAGCATCCCCTTGCAGCCGCTCATGTAGCACTTTTCACCGGTCTCATCTGATTTTTTCTTGTCATAGCGCATGTTTCTGGCTTTTCCCTTCGAAAAAATCATGACATCCTGCGTGTTCTTAGCTTTGCGGCCGGTGTTGCTTACAAAAGTGCCCTTCTTCCACGGCACTTTGGAGTAATAGAGAAATCCTGCTTTTTTCGCAAATTGCTTGATCTGATATAGATATTCGTAATTATTTTCATTCTCTGCCGGTAAAATCTCAACCAGGAAGCATCCCTGCTTCAGGATCCTGGCTTTCTCGTCAAAATCTTTTTGAGTATATTGAAAGCAGTCGTACTGCGCAAACTTTCTGGTTCCGCCTCTGTTTGACTTCAGATCCAGCCAGGGATGGTCGGTCAAAATGCAATCAATACTTTCATCCTGAATCATAGACAGGTCTCGCCCGTCACCTTCTATGACAACGCAGGCCTCTTCTGAATCAATGGTTCGGTAAACCCCTTTTGCAATACGCTCAAATTTAATGTTCAGATTATCATAAATACGGGCACGAACGGTTTCATGCGGTTTGTCCGCATTCTCCCGATAGGCCTCGTGAAGTGTAAATGAATCTTTATCCTTAAAACACTCAAATAATCTTTCTGCCAGTGCCATCTCCAAATCTCCTCTCATTCACATATGCTTAACGAAAACTGCTTTCCAATTCTTTTTATTTTCTCTAACCCTAACGCGATTTCAATTTTTCCCAGTATACTACACGTTCAGTCAGTTTTCAACAGTTTTTAGAACAAATGTTCTGATTTGTGAATTTTTACTATAGCATAAAATTATTTTGAGGAGATATTCTCTAAGTATGTTAAACAAAATTATCGATTTGCAAAAGATGCCCTTTTATAAATGTTTGTCTTGATTTAAGTTGTTTTTCATATCAATATATCTTAATATACTCATTATGCTTTTTACCGGCAATACAACCAAAACAATTTATTCATCTACTTTGCACTTCCACGATGTCTTCGCAAATATGTGAAGATTCCATCTGAATAACTGGCAGTTTTCGTTCAAATAACCCGCTCATATTTTTTGCTCTCATTTGCATACTGGTTAACCAGACTGTCATAAGCGACAAATTCTACCAGAGAACGAATCGGATTATAAATAGAGGACTTCATCACATTATCAAACTGACGGTGTCGTTCTTCATCCGCGACTATCACAAATCTGGCCCTGAAATCCTGTAATTCATAAAATTTATTAAGTGAATTCTTGATATCCGTCGAATGCTCTACCTCGTAGAACGCACAGGGCATTTTTCTTTCATTGAACCAGATCACGTCAACCGTTCTTGCTCTTTTTAAAAGATCTGGATATGTAAACTCATAGATGTGATCAATCGACGTTACCTCTGAAAGCTTCCTCTCCAGAAACAGCTTGTTTTTGTCCTGCGGAGGAACGTAAGTATCCTTATTTCGGATATTTCCGATCTCTGCTATGATTCCCTGATAATACGAATGAGTAAACGTATCTACACTATTTTTGTTGTTCTGAATGATATTAAATTTTCGCAGAACATCCTGCTCGCATTCCTTCAACGCCCAGAGTCCTGGTTGTATTTTAAAAAATTCGTCATTGACCTGAACGATGCGTCTTATAGACGCAAATGGTGTTTTAGTCCCCCAGGTTGAAACATCAACCAAATAATTTAGTTGGCGCAAAGTAGCATATCCGCCATTTTTTCGCATTGCATCTATTACGTAATCCTTCTGTTTCATAAGTGAATCATCCATCTTTCGTACACAAGTGAGAGGCATCTCACTCTTGCCTGCTGCATATTTTATGCATTATTTCTTTGTTTTTACCTTCCTCAATTATCTCCGTAATATTTTAAAATATTGTCAGGAAGACTACTTCATACATGGGCAGAGGTGTTTTACCTCTGCCCATAGCTCTTAATGTATATAGTTGTATTGCTTATTCAATGTATATTATTGCAATTGCAATCTACTCGAATTCTATCGTCGCCGGCGGCTTCCCTGTGCAGTCATACAGTACCCGATTGACGTGCTTCACTTCATTGACTATCCGATTCGTTGTTTTCTCGATGACTTCCCACGGTACCTGGGCGCTTTCAGCGGTCATGAAGTCAGTGGTGGTGACGGCGCGCAGGGCGATGGCGTAATCGTATGTACGACCGTCTCCCATGACGCCAACGGAGTGCATGTTGGTGAGGGCTGCGAAGTACTGGCTGATGGTCTTGTCGAGGCCGGCGGCGGCGATTTCTTCACGCCAGATGGCGTCTGCTTCCTGGACCATTGCTACCTTTTCAGCGGTCACGTCGCCGATGATGCGGATGCCGAGGCCGGGGCCGGGGAAGGGCTGGCGGTCGACGAGGTAGTCGGGGATGCCAAGCCCACGGCCGGCGCGGCGGACTTCATCTTTGAAGAGGTCGCGCAGGGGCTCGATGATTTCTTTGAAGTCTACGTGTTCGGGCAGGCCGCCGACGTTGTGGTGGGATTTGATGACGGTGGACTCGCCGCCGACGCCGCTCTCTACTACGTCCGGATAGATGGTGCCCTGTACGAGGAAGTCAACCGCGCCGATCTTTTTGGCTTCTTCTTCGAAGACGCGGATGAATTCTTCGCCGATGATTTTGCGCTTGCGCTCGGGTTCGGTGACTCCGGCCAGTTTGGAATAAAAGCGTTCCTGCGCGTTGACGCGAATGAAGTTGAGCTTGTAGGGGCCGTCCGGGCCGAAGACAGCTTCGACCTCGTCGCCTTCGTTTTTGCGCAGGAGGCCATGGTCGACGAAGACGCAGGTGAGCTGTTCGCCGACAGCCTTGGAGAGCAGGACGGCGGCCACGGAGGAATCCACGCCGCCGGAAAGAGCGCAGAGGACCTTGCCATCGCCGACTTTTTCACGGATGGCAGCGATGGACTGTTCTACGAAGGAGTCCATACGCCAGTCTCCGGCGCAGCCGCAGACGTTAAATACGAAGTTGGAGAGCATTTTCTGCCCCTCCTGGGTGTGCAGCACTTCCGGATGGAACTGGGTCGCGTAGAGTTTTTTCTCTGTGTTTTCCATCGCTGCGTAGGGGCAGTTGTCGGAGTGGGCGATGGCGGTAAAGCCCGGCGCCATTTCGGATACATAATCGTTGTGGCTCATCCAGCAGATGGTTTTTTCGGACACATCGGTAAAAAGCTTTGAATTCCGGTCTACGGTCACTTCGATTTTGCCGTATTCACGGACCGGGGCTTTGTCGATCTTTCCGCCCAGCAGATGCATCATGAGCTGGGAGCCGTAACAGATTCCCAGAATCGGCGCGCCCAGTTCAAAAATTTCCGGCGTATAGGTAGGGGCGCCCGGCTCGTAGCAGCTGTTCGGGCCGCCGGTAAAAATGATGCCTTTGGGCTGCAGAGCTTTGATTTTTTCAAAAGCTGTTTTGTAGGAATAAATCTCGCAGTACACGCCGCACTCGCGTACGCGTCTTGCGATTAACTGATTGTACTGTCCTCCGAAGTCCAGAACTACGACTGTCTCTCTTTTCATTGGTCTCTCCATTTCTGTCTTGTTTTTGTTTTGTTTTTGCTTCGTTTTTGTCTTGCTTTCCGTTTATCTTTTATATTTCGTTCTGATCTCTGTCTTATTTTTTAATTTCTATCGTACTTTTTATAATTTCGGCGGTTTTCCTTCAATAAAAACGTCCCCTCTGTTTGCTGTACAAATTACATCCGGCCGCCGGCTTCAGATGCATAAGGCATGCCAGGAAGCCCGAAAATTTCCAAGTGGCCTTAAGCATCTTACAACTACGAAATCTGGTTATAATAAGCTTTTCATAAGCAAAAAAATAACTGCAAAACTCGCAAAAACCACGCTTATTCTTCCCCATGAACCAGATTGAGCAGTTCTTCCTTGCCGGTAAGCCCAACGCTTCTGCCGGCGCATGCTCCGCCACGGAAAACCAGCACGGTCGGGATGGAAATCACGCGGTACTGCTGAGCGAGTTCGGGAAGATCATCCACATTTACTTTTGCCACAAGGTAGTCCTCTGCCTCCTGATCCAGCTCTTCAATCAAAGGCGCAAGTGCTTTGCACGGGCCGCACCAGTTGGCGAAAAAATCTGCCAGCACTGGCTTGTCGGCCTTGAGTACTTCCAGGTCAAACTGTTCCTGTGTGTTTATAATAATCATATTCGATTGTCCTTTCTGCTTTTTTTCTTACTGGAAACGACATCTGTCGCTCGCTATGATAGTATTTCCTTTATTCCTGATCCCTATACCGATTGCTTCTATATCTTACAGGAAACAGCACAGAATTACAAGCCGCTTTTCTTTATGTTGGTGTGGAAAATTTTCTGCTTCTGTTTTATAATGAGAGCCGCGCAATATAGAATCGCTTCGCGATTGTATATCCCGTACGAAGTGCGGGATACCCACATCCACAATCAGAGATTGGGGACATACCACGCCCCACAATCGGAGATTGGGGAATATCCCATGCGAAGCGTGGGATGCCACCCAGCGAGGGGCAAAACCCGGCGAGTGGCGCGGCCTTCGTCCATACTCGCAGGCGATTACGGACATATAATGAGAGCCGCGCAATATAAAAGGGCACTGAGATATAATAGGAAAGGAATCCATCATCATGAATGAATCTATTTTATATCTGGAATGTAATTCGGGGATCAGCGGCGATATGACTGTGGCCGCGCTTCTGGATCTCGGCGCGGACCGGCAGGTGCTGCTTGACGCGCTGAAAAGTCTGCCGCTTTCCGGATATTCAATTGAAATTAAGGATGTCTATAAGTCCGGCATCCGGGCCTGCGATTTTCACGTGATTTTGGACGCAGAGCATGAAAATCATGATCACGATATGGAGTATCTGCATGGGAGCGGGCATATGCATGAAGCACACGCACGCGAGCATAATGCGGAAGGGGCTTCCGCTGAGTTGCTGCCAGAAAGTATCCACGCTGAGACCGCTTGTCAGCACACCAATGACACACATTCACATACTCATTCTCACGTAGAAGAAACGTGTACTCACTCTCATATGAACGACAGCCATATGCACTCCCATACTCATTCCCACACGGAAGAAACGTGCGCTCACTCACACACAGAAAACGACCATGCGCACTCGCATCACGCCCGCAACCTGCAGGATATTGTTGAAATTATCCGGGCCGGTAATTTAAGTGCCGCGGCTGCTGATCTGGCAATCCGTATTTTTGAGATTGTGGCAAAAGCGGAAGCCAAAGTGCATGGGAAAAGCATCAATGAAGTCCATTTTCATGAGGTGGGGGCGGTTGACTCGATTGTAGATATCGTAGCGGCGGCGGTCTGCCTGGATAATCTTCATCCGGATCAAGTGGTGGTGTCCGCTCTTACGGAAGGCTGCGGGCAGATTCGCTGCCAGCATGGACTGATTCCGGTCCCCGTCCCGGCGGTCACGGCAATTGCCGAACAGGAAGAGCTGGTGCTTCGTCTGACAGATATTCAGGGGGAGCTGGTGACGCCGACGGGCGCGGCCATTGCTGCGGCTGTACGCACGAAAGAGAAGCTGCCGGAGCAATTTCGGATCCGCAGGGTCGGTCTCGGCGCGGGGAAGCGCGTTTACGCAACTGCTGGAGTTTTACGGGCGATGTTAGTGGAACCCTCCGGGGAAAAAATGCCGGCAGCTTCTGCTGCTCAGACAATTACAGGCGCCCCAAAAATCACCGATGAGTCAGCCGACGCCATCCTCATCCTTGAGACCAATATTGATGACTGCACCGGGGAGGCGGTTGCCTTTACTATGCAGCAGCTCCTTGAAGCCGGAGCACTGGATGTATTTTCTATCCCGATTTATATGAAAAAGAACCGCCCGGCCTGGCTGCTGAAAACGATCTGCGAGCCTAAAGACCGGGAGGTGCTGGAAGCGATTATTTTTCAAAATACAACTACTATTGGCATCCGCAGGCAGACTATGCAGCGCACGAAGCTGCCGCGCAAAATCGTAACCGTTGAAACCGACTGGGGTGTCGCGGATATTAAGTGCTGTGATTATGGACAGACCATGAGGTATTTTCCGGAAAATGACAGTGTCAGCCGTCTGGCTGTAGAAAATGGAATCGGTTTCCCGGAAATGTATCGGCTTTTACAGGAATTTGCACAGAAGCATCTCTCGGGGACAGCCGTTTTTTCTTGAGAATATCATGATGCTGAAATGGAATAATATTTCATTGAAAAACTCTATCCAAAAACTTCACAGGCGGCCCCAAAAAGGCCGCCCGTCAAATGTTTCCATGAACTTTCCCACAATGCCACCGGCACTCAGTGCCCTTATGACTCCGGCTACTTGGCTCGCTGCTTCGCGGGAATAAATGCTTTCAGATGCCTTCCTGCTGGAATGCCCGCCAAATGCCTTCAGAGACTTTCCCGCAGTGCCGCCCGCCAGCTCTCCTGCAGCCGTTCGACGGACCAGGCGGCGTTGGCCGGACTGGTCGAGGGCAGGCCGATGGAATCCCGGTGAAGGCAGGGCTTCTGATATTTTGCAAACAGCTTTGTGGCGGTGCCGCCGTTCGTGTAGATCTGCCGGATCTGCGCGCATTCCAGAATGCGTCCCAAATCGGTAGGAATCACATTGCGGATGGAGCTGTCGCTGGAACCGATGATATCGCACTCCGCGATGACATCCCACAGTGCAATCTGATGCTGCCGCAGCATGGTTTTCTTTTCTTCGATCGTCTGCGGAACCGGCACTTCCAGGACGCCTGCGACCACCTTCCAGAAACGGTTCTGCGGATGGCCGTAGAAGAACTGCTGCTCTCTTGATTTTACGGAGGGAAAGCTGCCCAGTATCAGCAGCTTGCTGTTTTCATCATAGAGAGGGCCAAATGGATGGGTAATCCTCTGATATTCCTGCATACTTCTGCGATCCCCGCTTTCTTAAATCGTTTTTCTTCGCCCATTTTCCGATTGTTCTTTACTGATTTTCTCGTTATCAGATTTTCTTATTTTTCTTTACTGCTTTTTCTTTGCTGAAGTTTCCTTTATCAGATTTTTGAAGGATCTTTCTTTATCGGAATTGTCTGATTTTCTTTAACAGCTCTGCATATCTGCTATCCGATCATTTCCCCTTCGTCATCTTCCACGTCGATCTCGATCCCCAGCTCCCGCGGAAGGAATCGCGGGCATACGTTTTCATTCGAGATAATTACCGATGCGGAAAGCCGGGTGCCGATCTCGCAGGACTCCTGCAGATTTTTTCCGTAGGTCAGACCGACAACCAGGCCGGAGCAAAAGGCATCTCCTGCGCCGGTCGTGTCTTTTACCTGCACCTTCATTGCCGGACAGAAGCCTTTTTGTCCCGTCTTGTCCGCGTAAACGCTGCCCTTGCTGCCCATGGTAATGACCATGGCCTGATACTGGGCGTTGGGCAGCTGCTCCGCGAGCAAATCTGCCATTTCTTCCGGATCTTTATCTGAATAGTCAGCAGCAAAAAGAAGACCTGCCTCCTGCTGGTTGCACACAAAGCAGTCCAGCTGCTTGATAAAGTCGCGCCGTTTTAAGGCGATGCTCATATTCGATACAACTGCGTAAACCTTTTTGCCGTGCTTTTCGGCCAGTTCAAATACTTTTTTGATAATTTCTTTGTTGATATCAATTTCTACCACGATGGAATCCGCGCCGGCAAAAATTTCATCGCCATGCTCCTCCAGTGTTTGCAGAATCGGCATCAGATCCGGGCGTTTGGAAATGGAGCCCGCCACATCGCCGGTGCTGTCGAAAACTGCCAGCCAGGTACCCATTCCATCTGGCACTGTGCGGACATAATCCAGCTTCACCTTGTGACGGCGCAGCTTCTGCACAACCTCGGTTCCCAGGGCGCTGTCATCCACCAAACTGATAAAGGTCGGCCGCAGCTCCAGATTCGCAATATTTTCTACCACATTTCTGCTCACGCCGCCGTGGATGTATTCGATGGTTCCCGCATTCCGTCCATTTGGAAGGTAGGTATCCTCCGGGAACCCTTTAATGTCCACAAAAACCGCTCCTATCACAACTATTCCCATGTTTTTCTCCATCAGCGGTCTGCCTCATGAATGCGGCTCTCGTGTTTTTCATAATAGCCGATCAGCTTCCCACTTTCGTCTCTTAAAGCGATCATATAGACATCGCTGTCCGCGCCGTCCCAGTTTTTTGTGTACGTATGCACCCTGTTCAGATCAGGGTTGGCAGAAAACTGCGCAACTACAGATAAAATAATTTCTTTTGAACGGGCATTGTGACAGTCAAAAATAGATTTCCCAAGGAGCTTCTCCCCGCCGCTCTTTTCATATCTCTTTATGGCGACGGGATTCATATAAACAATGATATGCTCCATATCACAGATCACAATCGGTTCCTCATCCGCATCCACAACTGCCTTAAAAAAATCGTTCATCCCAAATCCTCCTGTCCTTTCCCGCAGGCTTCCTGTATGCGACATTTATGCCGCGCTTATGTTACACTTATGCCACGCTCATATCGCACTTATACTGCGCTCACATCGCACTTATACCGCACTTACGCCGCAATCTGCCATAACCGGAAGCCCGTGTCTTTTTCAAGAGTATAATGGAACAAGTGCAGGAAATCAAGCAAATATTCCATGCGGCTGTCAAATATCCCCTCTGTTTTTGGATGATGTCCCGCGCTCCGCAGCGGGATGTGCAGCGCGGGTATGATGTGTAACCAGCAAATACTTTTCCCTCGTCGCCATCCCGCCGCGGATATGCCGCTCCTGTTTGTTCACGTCCAGGACTCTGCGCACATCCCTCGCAAGAGAGGGATTGAGCTTCGGCAAAAGAGACACCATGTCCTTATGTACGGTGCTTTTGCTTACCCCATATCGTTTTGCTGCCTCCCGCACGGTCGCACTGTTTTCTGAAATATAAGCGGCAATTGTCAGTACACGCTCTTCTATATAATCCTTCACAGGAACTTCCCCCGAAATGACTGTTTTTACAGTCTATGAAAGGTTCCTGTAAATATATGATAGAATTGCATTTTCCGCTATACGGCTGCACAAACATCATTCCATCCTGCAGCATCTTCATTTTTCCGCTGCAGCAGACGATATAGAACCAGATTCTTGCACAACTACGACTGCTTTTCTTCCGAATCCGCCAGATATTTTCCAAAGGAAAGCAAGCTGCTCTGCCCGTTTTGATCCAGTTTATCCCATATTTCAAGCAAACTATCACGCGGATCATTGAAGGAAGGCCTCTCTGGGGCAGGCATATCTTCGAAAAATTCTGAAAGGGTGATGCCAAAGCCTGCGCATAATTTTGCAATCGTCTCGATCGTCGGTACCCGGCATCCCTCGATGTACCGCATAACATTCTTGGGTGATACACCGCAACGCTTATTCAAGCGGTATTTTGAAATATGCTTTTTCTCACAAAGCTCTGCAATTCTTGAACGTATGTAGGCAAGAACCGGCTCGGTATCGTATAAAACATCCGCTTCTTCTCTGGCAGCACTGGCCGCCGGTGCGCGCTCTTTTGTGCTCATTACAGTTATCCCTCACTTATTCCTTATTTTGAGGCTATTGTAACTGTAACGATAAAAATTTAGCAGATTGCACGCTGACTGCCAATGGTAGTCAGCTGACTACTATTTTTTCAAAAAAATAAAAAGCAATTCCTGCCCCAGGCAATATCTGTCTTCAGGCAGGCGACCTCTGTTTGGCTTATTCTTGTCCGGCCAGACTTCGCTGGGATCGTTTCGGTTAGCCTGATTTATTATGCTCTTTTCAATTCTGTATAAAATGGGTAAATAAAAGTAATCTCGATCATGCCGTCAGCTCTCGGCAGAATACTGATGCTCTCTGATTCTTCGATCAAAGCAGCGAAATCCGTACGCATGGAAATAGACGACGACTCCATAATCATCAGACAGTCTGCAGTCATCTGAATGCGCCCAAAGAGCTTTTCCGTCTCAACAATGATGTCCATCGGTGCTTCCTCAGCCAGATCGATTGCCTTTTGCCCCAGCACTTTAAAGCGTTCCATGCGCTGACGGTATATCATCTGATAGCTTTCTTTTTGAGCAGCCTGCATTTCACTGACAATTTTTTCTGCTTCCATCTGGGAGAGGATCTCTCTTTGCATTTTCTCTCCTTCTGTCGCATTCTTTTTCCACTGCTGCTCTTTCTCTTCGGCCTCTTTCCATAATCTAGCTTCTTCGGAATAATACTTTTTTTCGATTTTCATAGAATTTCCTTTCTGTGTTCTGTGAATAAAAAACTTTGCGGCACATAGCCTGCGATTTCGTTTTTGTAATCATAAACCCTTTTCGCGCTTCCCTGCTTCCGTTTCACATTTTGCACAATTGTAAATTAAGTGCATACAGCTCTGTCAGCGTAAGCTACAGGCTTACACTTTGTAGTCTATCAGAATATTCCGAAAACTACAATCGTAATGTATGCTGAAAGTATACATTGCGTTACCAACAATGTCAGCGAAAGGCCTCACAAGCTACCTTTCTGCCGTATTCCTGAAACCTGAGCCTGTCGGCAAGTGCGAACCAATAACATTAAGTCTGAGTGTAACGCATGGTTGTGGCATGGATATGAACAAAGAAGCTCTTTTTTACAATTATTGTCCATCTGGAGCATAGCATGTCAGGTATGCCAGCCTGTCTGGGGAGTGAGAAATATGAAGGTAAAACCATCCGACAAAACGAAGCACACACAACCTGTCTCTGAAAATGCTGCCGAATTACAGCCTCGCGATATGCTCGATTTTAGCTGTCTCGGACAGAGAATCAGGGAAATCCGGCAGAGCCTTGGCCTCAGCGGGGAAAAGCTGGCAGAGCAGCTAAACATAAGTCCGGAATATCTACGGCAGATCGAGTCCGGCAAAAGCGGTAAGGTGGTGAGTCTTCCACTTTTTGTATCCATCTGCAATACGCTGCAGATCTCCCCGGACTATCTTTTGCAGGATCTTCTGGCCGATAATGAGCTCACAGGGATTCAGGAGCTCGGCCTGCTGTGGGACAGTCTGCCTCCCGCGAAGCAAAAGCTCGCTGTCGCCATGATAAGGGCAGCCATCGCCTGCGAAGAGACGCGCTCTTAAGCCCGTGACACACGTTTTTCCCGACGCCCGCAGAAAATCGAAGACGCAGGGCTGAAGATAAACAAAAATGTTTAACCCGGCCGGATGCATCATACAAAAACCGCGGGGCAGCTTCTGCCCCGCGCGTCTCACCGTACATCCATAGAGCCATGTACTGCACTTCGCCCAAAGTCAAAAAACCGATCGCATTCTCATTCCTGCGCGTTATAAAAAACGAATCGGATCGCGTCCGCATTCCTTCAGATAAGGCAGCTCCCCGGCCTCCCACATCAGCTGCAGTCCCAGAGAAAGACCATATCGGAATACTTCCTTATTCTGAATGTCCTGTGTAACAGACAACAGGTCGCATACCTTTTCTACGAGATCGTAATCCTCTTTATCAAGCTTTTCCTCAAGTTTCTCCATCAGTATTTCTATCTCCCGATTCGTCTTCACATAATTTGGATCGGAAGAAACTGCCTGCTCTGCCGGATAAATTTTTCCGTCATAGAGTAAATTCATGATACTCATCCACTTTCCTCCTGTAGCAACGTTAAAATCATGCAGGAGTCAAAATAACTTTTTCACCCACTGCGGGAAAAGTCTGCCTGTCAGTTCAATCACCAGAATCAATATATCATAACTTTCTATTTGTATCAAGTTCTTTTAATAAACTGCTCTTTTTATTTTAGTTGCGCATTCTGGCTTTGACCGTTCTTCCGTTCAGATCTCACACTACCGTCCTCTCCGCACTCACCAGCGAGGTACTGGGCGCGGGTATGACATGCAACGATCTTTTCCCATGAATAGCCATATTTTACATAATTCGTACTGTTATTTTTTCTTATTTGTGTTAAAATATTCGTAAAAAGTGCAAAACACTTACAAATCCAACACAGAATCGAGGAATTGACTATGCCCGCCGTTTATGCCCATGACCGCTTCGGGATCAATGTACGTGAAAATATGAGTGCAGAGCTTTGCGCGATTACCACCCGTTATAACTACGCTTACCGTATGGGCCTTCAGGGGCCTGACATTTTTTTCTTTTATCACCCATGGTGCAGAAATCGTGTGCAGAAGTATGGCACACTCCTGCACGAAGCGGTTGCAGCTTCTTTTTTTGCCCACGCGCGGAAAGTCATCCGAAAATATGGGCGCAGCAGCAGTCAGTATGCTTACCTGCTCGGCTTTATCTGCCATTTTACTCTGGACAGTGAGTGCCACCCTTATATTGAAAAGCAGATTGCGCGCAGCGGCGTCGCACATCTGGAGATAGAGGCCGAATTTGAAAAATTCCTGCTCCGCGCGGATCATCTGGATCCGTTGGGCTACCATGCCTCGGATCTGATCTATGCGGACGAAGACACTGCAGCAGCCATCCGTCCGTTTTATCCTTCCCTGGATCAGAAAAAGGTACTCGCTTCGCTGAAGGGGATGAAGCTTGTCAAGGATCTGTTCCGCGCACCAGGCCCCCTGAAGCAGGGTCTGATCAATTCAGCTATGAAGCTGCTCCATGTACATCACAAAATGAATGGTCTGATGAACCAGCGGAAGGATAACCCGCTCTGCCGTGAGAGCAATCTGAAGCTCTGGAATCTGTATGACAGCGCGATTCCTCTGGCTGTATCGCTGCAGGAGCAGTTTGATGAGTATCTGCGTACCGGAAAATGCCTGCCGGAGCGGTTCCATCGGAATTTTGAGTAAACACTTCGAGGGAAACATTTTGAGATTTTTTCAGTGAAAGCTCTGCGAAATCATCCGGCTTTTTTGTTTCGAGAAGGTTCTGGATAGGTTTTGGATAATAACAGAATAGTAAATTATGACGGAGAGAGGTTATGAATAATAAACTGACAAGACTGGAACGTTACTGGATTCTCTATGATGTGGGCAACTCTGCTTTTGTCCTGCTGGTCGCCACAATTCTTCCGATCTATTTTAACCATCTGGCGGATACGGCCGGCTTAAGTGAGGTGGACTATCTGGCTTACTGGGGATACGCAGCCTCAGCTGCGACCGTGGTGGTCGCGCTCTTAGGTCCGGTGCTTGGCAGCATCGCGGATATGCAGAATTATAAAAAGCCGTTATTTACCGCCTGCATGATGGTGGGTGTGATCGGCTGCGCGGCGCTGTCCGTCCCGACCTCCTGGATTGTCTTTCTGGCTGTCTATGTGATTGCAAAAGTAGGCTTTAACGCCAGCCTGATTTTCTATGATTCCATGCTCACGGATGTCACGACGGAGGAGCGCTTTGACATGGTCTCCTCAAGCGGCTACGCCTGGGGCTACATCGGCAGCTGCATCCCTTTCGTCATTTCCCTGGCCTTTGTGCTGCTCTATGACTCGGTCGGCATCAGCTTCCGGATGGCGATGACGATCGCGTTTTTCCTGAATGCAGCCTGGTGGCTGATCGTGACGCTTCCTCTTTTGAAAAACTATAAGCAGACCCATTTCGTATCTGATGTAGAAACTGGGACAGCTCCTGATTTACAGAGTAACCTTATTCCGCGAGGCGAAAAAAACAGTCCGTCTGGGCAGCCGCAGGCAGAAAAAGGCATTTCCCTGATCCGGAGCAGCTTTTCGCGCCTTGGCCACACGTTCGTGGAAATCAGTCATCAGAAGAATATTTTCTATTACCTGCTGGCGTTCTTTTTCTTTATCGACGGGGTGTATACCATCATCGACATGGCGACCGCCTACGGAAGTGCCCTGGGGCTTGATACGACCGGGCTGCTGCTTGCGCTTCTGGTGACACAGATCGTCGCGTTTCCGTTTGCCCTGATTTTCGGCAGGCTTTCCAGACAATTCCGGACGGATCAGCTCATCCGCTTCTGCATTGGGGCCTACACACTGATCGCCCTGTTCGCGATCCAGCTGGATAAGCAGTGGGAATTCTGGCTGCTGGCTGTCTGTGTCGGCATGTTTCAGGGGGCCATTCAGGCACTGTCCCGCTCCTATTTTGCCAAAATCATTCCTCCGGAAAAATCCGGCGAATATTTCGGCATTTATGATATCTTCGGCAAGGGTGCGTCCTTCATGGGTACCTTTCTGGTGGGCCTCGTCGCGCAGATCACAGGCGCCACGAGCGCAGGCGTATCTGTGCTCGCGGTTCTGTTCGTCATCGGGTTTGTATTGTTTGGAAAAGCGGCGAAGCTGAACCGCCCGCAAAGCTCAGGATCTGTTTAACCTGTTTTCGCGGCAATTGTTGGCCGCGCACGCCATGCGCGTAAAGAAAGGAACGAGAGATCACACATGTATCATTCCAGAAAAATCGGTATTTTCGTCTCCCATATTTTCGGAGATTATCAGAGAACGCTCTGCCAGGGCATCACAGACCGGGCGAGAGAATGCGGATACGCCACAGAGGTTTTTGCCTCTGCGGACGGAGAAGATTTCGGTGCTTACGGAAATGGTGAAAAAAGCATCCTTCGGATTCCTCACTTCGAGGATTTTTGCGGTGTCATCTTCGCGTCCGGCACGTATCTGCAAAAGGAGCTGCGGGAGCAGATCGCGCAGATTCTGCGCAGCAAATGCTGCTGTCCTGTGCTGGAGGTTGCGCAGCACGATGCCGTTTTTCCCCAGCTGAAGCTCGGCAATGGACTGTGTGCCGCCAATCTCACCGTGCATCTGATCGAAGAGCATCACTGCCGCCGCATCTGCTATCTCGGATGCTCGCTGGAACGCGTTTCCTCCGATCCCAGGCGCGAGCTGTGCGCGCAGGTTATGGCACAGCATGGGCTGACCTTCCACGCGGAGGATGCCGCTGACTGCGAATATACCCGGGACTCGGTGAACCGCGCGCTCTCAGACTTTCTTGCCGGTCCGGAAAAGCCGGACGCGATTCTCTGCTACAATGACCGGATGGCTGTGATCGCGATGGAGTTTCTGCTGCGGCAGGGACTGCGGATTCCGGAGGATATCTGTGTGACCGGATTTGACGATCTCACAGTCAGCAAAAACTGCTCTCCGGATCTGACTACGGTGACATTTCCCGTCTATGAAATGGGATGCAGGGCATTTGAGCTGCTGCATGAAGACATCCTTGGAAAAGCGCCGCTCCCGCAGGAGACAGTCATCTCATCAGAGCCCATTTACCGCGGATCCTGCTGCGCCAATAAAAAGCATGCGCTTCCCAATCCGCTTTTTTACGAGAACCATCTGCTTCGGAAGGTGGACAGCCGGGAGAGCGCCATGCTCACCGACATCAAGCTTTCCGCGGCTCTCCATTCGGTAAAAGACCTGGAGGATGGAATGGATCTGCTGGAAGAATTTGTAGACTCGATTGAGGACTGCAGAGAATTCTATATCTGCCTTTATCCCGGATGGGATCAGATGCCCGGAAGGATCCGGCAGATTGCTTCCATGCCGGAATCCTGCGACGACGCGGATCAGATGCTCTTAAGCTTCGCATACCGGGATGGTGTACGGCTGCCGGAATGCCGTTTTCTGGGAAAAAGCATCCTTCCCGATTACCTGTACCATGCGGCAAATCCTTCTTATATTTATTTTCCGCTTTTTTATGGAGAAAGAGAATTCGGCTACACTGCCCTGACATTTACTGATGGGAAAATATCGGCCAATTTCTCTCTGCTTCTGTTTCTGCGCAATATCAACGCCATGCTGGAACGTATCTTCGACCAGCGTCAGACCGGAGTGCTCGTCCACCGGCTGGAGGATATCAGCAACCGGGATGAGCTGACCGGACTTCCGGACCGCAATGGGTTCCGCACCGCGTCGACAGATCTCATGCGTGAGGCAGGGAAAAACGGAGCCAGCGTAACTGCCATGCAATTTTTCGTTTCGGATATGCAAAAGATTCGGGAACATCATGGACGCACGGAGCGCGATTTCGCCATCTGCGTCGCAGGGCATGCGCTGGAAAATGCCATTTGTGCGGGAAACACGTGTATTTCCCATCAGGGCGGCGGCGAATTTCTGCTCCTGTTTCTGACTGAAAAAGAAGATAGCGGCAACCAGGCGGACCGGATCGTAGCGCGCGCAAACAGCTATCTGGAGCACTATAATCATCTGCACACGAAGCCCTATGAGATCCATATCACGTACGTTTACCGGACCGTTGCCGTCACAGGTTCCGTCACACCTGAAGAATTGTTTCGTTAGCGCAACGAGATGGCATTTCCACAGCAACGCCGCCCCAACGCGCAGCATTCTACATATGGGCGGAGCGTCATGTAAATCCCATGTTCTTCCGGAATTCGGATGGCGACACTCCGTAAGTGGCCTTGAACGTTTTCATAAAATGCTTATCATTCTCATAGCCGACCTTCTGACTGATTTCAATCACGCGAAGGTCTGTCTCAACGAGCAGGCGTTTGGCTTCTTCCATCCGCAGCTCCTTCAGGAAAGGGACAAAATTTTTGCCGGTATACTGTTTGAATTCCTGAGAGAACACAGAGTAATTCATAGAAACATAATTGGAGACGACTGCCATATTCAGATCCTTACTGAAATTCTCCTGAATGTAGCGGACTGCCTGTAAAAGCTTCTGCTGATTGCGGTGTTCCTCCGAACGACCGTCTGTTCTGGAATGTATGCAGTCAAAAAATGTATCGATCGCGTCGGCATACACCTCGATATTCTGAAATCCGTAAATTTTCTGAAGGCTGGTCATTTCTTCTGACTGATCCTGCAGCGCACCGCCGTAGATTGTCCGGATCTGTTCCAGCAAAGTCCCCAGATATTGCTCCATCTGCAGCGGAGAAAAAGCTCCTCTTTTTACCTTACGTAAAAAAAGGTCGGTCTGACAACGGCAGTCCTTGTAGCGATCCGTGCCCAGCAGCTGCACAAGCTTTTCGATTTCCTCAAAGCAGCAAGGAGGTGCTTCTTCCATAGCCGCCGGAGCTTTTTCGCCCGCAGCTTCAGACAAGTGCTCTGTGATGTCTGTAATCACAGCCGGCATCTGGGCTGCCTTCTCTGCCATGGTTCCGGCGAACAATGGCTGACCGACACCATCTGACACGGTTTCAGCGGGCGGCACATCCTGACGGTACTCATGCAGGCAGCGGCAAAAAGCAATCTTCCGCGCCCCGACCGCTTCCAGATAAGCTTCGCGCAGTTCAGCAATGCCGCTGTGTACACAGCTTACACCCACGCAGGCATCATGCAGCTCGTTCTTCAAAAGATACGGACTACTTTCCCTATCCACAATGCAGACACTGCTTCCCGACATTTCTCCCAGAAAAAGACAGGCGGTATTGCTCCCATTTTCAATGCCCCCCATTTTCGCAAAGCAGCAGACCTCATAGGAAGGAAACAGGCGATGCCCGATCTGCTCTTCCATCAGCTGCAGCTCTGACGGGGAAATCCAGGCGGATTCCATCACCTGGCGCAGCTGGTTGCAGGCCAGCAACAATCTGCGCTCTTCTTCCTTGCGGCTGTCGGCAAGCTCCCGATCCAGCTTTTCCAGGATTTCCCGCAGGCTGTCCCGATCTACCGGTTTCAGGAGATACTCCCTGACCCCTCCGCGCATCATCTCTACGGCATAGGAAAAATCATCATATCCGCTGATGGCCACTGTAAGCGGCGGATACGGAAGCTTCTGCATCTCCTTTACCAGCTCGATGCCATCCATTTTCGGCATGCGGATGTCGGTCAGCATAACGTCCACAACCTGATTTTTCAGCACCTCCAGAGCCATCTGACCATTGCTGCACTCAATAATGTTCTCTACTGGCACGCCGCTGCGCTGGATCATCACCCGGATGCCCTGCCGGATCAGTTTTTCATCCTCTACAATCAGCAATGTGCGCATAAATTTCCTCCCCTTCTTTCTCCAAACTCAGTGGCTGCCGAAGTGAAGCACAGACTGCCGTCAGTGTGCTGTCTTCTAAAACCATCAGATCACGTTATTCTTTTTCGACCGGAATCCGTATCCGTACCTTGGTATAGCAGCCTTTCCGGGATGCAATCTCAATCCCATAAGCATAGCCAAAGGTCAGCCGGATCCGGTCCTGCACATTTTTCAGTCCGATGCCCGAATCAGATGTTTTCGAGCCAACCGTTCTGTCGGAGGCAGATCCGGAGTCATTGCCTTCTGCTTCTCCCTTACGTGAACCACGGAAGCCGTGGTCTTCTGATTGTCTTTTCTGAGAAATACCGGCATCTGGATTTTTCGTTTCCTTCTTTTCCGTACACGCGTCAGCTATCTCCACAATCCCGGCGATTTTTTTCTGCACCCAGGCGAGACGCTCTTCACTCATGCCATTTCCGGCATCTGTCAGCTCCAGGATGCAGTCTCCCTCCTGAATAAAGCCTTTCACATAAATGTTAGTATCCTCCGCCATCTGCTCGATCCCATGGCAGATCGAATTTTCAACAATCGGCTGCAGCGTCATTTTTGGAATTTTCTGCTGCAGCACGATCTCAGGAAGATTCTCAGAAAGATAGATTTCATAATCAAACCGAAGATTCATCAGCGCAATATAGTTGCGGATATACTCGATCTCCTCCCGCACGGTCACGGTACCCGATGTCCAGTACATATTGTAGCGCAGCAGACGGCCCAGTCTGGTGACCGCGTCGGAGATTTCATACCGTTCCTCTATCTCCGCCATCATTTTAATGGACTCCAGCACATTGTAAATAAAATGCGCGTTGATCTGGTTCTGCAGGGAGCGGATTTCCGCGTTTTTTGCCAGAACCTCGCGGCGAATGTTTTCCTCCATCAGTTCATTGATGTGATCGAGCATTTTATTGACCTGCAGAGCAAGCTCTCCGGTCTCGTCTGACAGCAAAACCGCTGTATTTCCGCTTGTCGGCTCTTCCTCCTTCACAGATGCCGTATGCACGATAGCGTCCTTTTCCCCTGCGGAATCTCCCGACTGCGTGGAACGCTTCCTTTTCCGTTCAAAAGCCTCCGCGGGCACACGTGCGTCCAGATTTCCCTTCTGCACTTCGCGTACCGTGCCAAGCACCATATAAAACCCCTTCAGAAGGCGGTTCACCAGGCGGTTGATGACCCAGGTAAGCAAAAGAAGCAGCACGGCAATCGCGGTAAATACCAGATTCCGCATCTGATTCATCTCGGCGGTCACTGTGCTTAGATCGTAGATCGAATACCAGGTTCCTGCCAGTCCTTTCGAATAAAAACTGCCGACCAGCACCTGAGCTCCATCAAGACGGACTGTGCTTACCTGCACCGCACCGGTGTCCTCAGGTGAAAGTTCCTCAAAAATGTGCTCCGCCTGCTCCATGTGAACGTCACTTTCATCCTCACCAAAATAGAACGTGCCGTTCTCCTCCACAAAACAGTGCCACTGATCATTCCTCTGCTCATAAAGGCCGGAAAACAGTGTTTCCATGCTGATCGCCACCTCCAGAACGCCGATCTCTCCGTATCCGTAGGACTCGATTCTGGTAACACAGGAAGCGATTTTTTCTCCGCTGCCATTCACGCTGGTATCAAATAATGTATCCTCATAGTCAAAATGCCAGCCGTCCCATTCGTCCTCTTCTTCTGCCCAGGACAACTTTTCCATCCGGCTCATCCGGTACAGCACCGGCATCATTTCCTGCATCGTATCGCTGTCTGCGTAAACCCGGATCTGATAAAGATACGGATTATTATAAATCAGGCGCTCCAGCGAGGCAATCGTTTCCTTATAAAAAGTACGGATTTCCTCTGTCGTCATCTCTTCATCCGCGCTGACCCGCTCCAGAAAATCGATCAGCGAGGTATCACTCAGGAAAAGCTGAGTCGACATATTAATAGAATCCACATAGGCTGAGAGCTGTGTGCTGGTATCCTGCAGCTCCAGTTCCAGAGTCCGAGAGGCTTCCTTCAGCAGATTTTCTGTCCTGTTACTGAAATAAAGCGCCGCAAAAGCAATCACAGGCACCCAGACCAGACAGACAATCACAATTGTAAATTTTGCTTTCAGGCCAAGGGCCTGCCATTTCTTATGCAGCTTCATCCCGGATCCTCTTCTACTTGTTTTTGTACGGTATTTCGATGATGGTTTCGCGCTGGCTGATGTCCTTCCATTACGTGTTTTCCTTTTCCGCTTGATATCCTGACTGTCCGGTTGGATCTATCTGTGCCGACCGTCCAGCCGGATTTATCTGCACCGGCCGTTCCTACTCGATTCCCAGCCTCTCTTTTGCAGCCTGGTACTTTTCCGTACAGGCAAGGGCCACCTCATCGTAGCCGAGCGCGTCCCGTTCTTCTACAAATACGGCCAGAATCTCGTCAAATTTTTCCTCTGACTCTGCAAGCAGGAGTTCCGGAAGTGTATCTCCCCAAAGCTGCTGGATGGCATTCCAGCTGTATCCCACATCCGTATCCAGAGAAAAGCTGATCTCATACTGCCCCAGGTATTGCGTATAGGGGTATGTCCACTCCTCCATCGCCAGGCAGGGATCCTCCGAGGCGTCCGTGGACTGTCTCCACTGCAGCTGAAGCACGTTATCCTGCAGCATCCAGTAGGCATTGTCCGCCCCATACAGCTGGTCATAGGCTGTCCGGTCAGTGTTCAGAAGCTCCTGTACCTCCTCCTTTACCACATAATCGCCGTCCACCACATCGTAGGTGACTCCTTCCACGCCAAGGTAAGTCGTAAGCTGGCCTTCTTCACTCATCAGATACGTGAGCAGTTCAATCGCCCGCTCCGGACTCTGGCAGTTTTTTGAAATCAGTGTCACCGTCCAGCCATTCAGGCCCGCGCCGGGCAGCACCGGGTCATCCCCCGCGCTGTTTGCCGGGCCGTCCACCGCAATATAAATGCTGTCCGGATCATTGGCATACAGGTATTTCTCCTGGTCCTCCATGTCGGTACGCTGGTAGAGCATGCAAAAATATCTCCCCTGCGCGATTTTCTCTTCCATCTGGGTCCGCTGGTCAATAAAGATATCCGTAGAAAGATAGCCTTCCTCATTCAGCTGGCGGAAAACTTTAAGCCAGGTGATGTATTCCTCATCCGTATACCGGTCATAATAGACGCCATTTTCATCCTCATAAGGAATCGCCAGAAAATTCTGCAAATACAGGTCAAAGGAATTGCACCCTTCCGAAGTGAAAACATCCGCTCCGATCGGAATCAGCGGTTCCCCGTCCACCTCCGGAAACAGCTCTGCCGCCATCCGCACCGCCTCCATAAAGCCTTCCGGAGTGGACATGTCAGGACTGCCGATCGCCTCATAAATATCCTTTCTCACCAGAAATGTCTGATTGGAGCCGATCGAATCAGACTCCTCATAATCCGCCGGCGTGTATGTAGAATTGGGATAGCAGTAAAGATTCCCATCCTCGCTCTGGTACCAGGCGACCACCTCATCGTCCGCTGCTGTGAAAAAATAAGGCTCGTACTCCCCGGCCAGCTCGTTGAGCGCATAGACCAGATCCTTTGCGATCATCTCGTCCAGCTGGGTTTCCCACCAGCCAAGAGTAATGATATCCGGCAGCGAATTCGCGGAAATCATCGCGGCCAGCTTTTCCGACTCTGTCCCCGCCGGTGTAATGAAATTCACGGTCACGCCGGTCTCCTCCGTAATTTTCTGCGACACCGCATTTTCGCCCCAGCCGGTCGTAAACCAGGAATAATTGATGTACCAGTCAAGGGTGACCGGCTCATCGGCGTACACGCTCCAGCTGGGGGAAATTTCTTCTCCGGCAGCAACCACATCCTCTGAGTCTGCTTCCAATATGTCTGTTTCCACAGCATCTGTCCTTGCTGCATTTGCTTCCAGCTCGTCAGCCTCTGCCGCTTTCAGTGTTTCTCCTTCAATCACAGAAAACAGCATCCCTCCCATACAAGAAGCAGCACAAAGCACAGCTTTAAGCAACAGAGCTGACTTCCACCGATAACTGCTATTTTTTCGTTCCTTCATATTTCTTATTAAAACACGATTCCACATGGATTGTCCTCCCTGTCCCACTATTCGATATAAACATTATTATCATCATTTTAAAGTGCAATAGCAGGATTGTCAACGAATAACACATTTCTCGCAATTTTCTCTATTGTGACTCTTGCACTTTCATGCTATGATACTGTCAGTTATTTACTGAAAAAAATACTCACACGGTCGAATACCAACTTTTCAGGGCAGTACCTTGTACCAGCTGCGAGGTACACATGAAATATATAACGTGCGGGGAATATCACCTAGTCAAATTAAGGAGGAATTATGAACACACTACAAGAAGCTCTGGAAACAATCACATGGCTGACCAACGCCTACCCTAAAGAAGCCATGGATGTGATACGTGCAAACAAGGATGCTGCAATCCCTTATCTTCGGGCCGCCCTGCAAAAGGCGCTTTGCGAGCAGGATGATCTGGCTGATGCCTATGAACTTCATTTTTATGCGCTTTTTCTGCTTGGAGAATTTCAGGACAGAGGATCCTTCCCCCTTATCATGCAGCTGGCAGTTCTTCCTGAAGAAACCCTGGACCAACTGATCGGAGGCGCCATTACAGAAGGGCTGAACAACATTTTATATAATACCTATGACGGCAATCTGCAATTACTGGAACAGGCCGTCTGGAATACGGAGGCAGATGATTTCGCGAGAGCCGCTTTTCTCAGCGTGATGGGTCAGCTGTATCTGGACGGCTCTCTCCCAAAGGAAGACTGGCAGAATTTTCTACGCCAGATCATTTACAGCGAAGAAGAGATCGGCGATTATATTTATTCAGAGATTGCCCTTGAAATCTGTGACTGCCACATGCTGGATATGCTGCCCGATATCCGGCAATTGTTTAAAGATAACCGTATTGATGTCACCGTCCATGGTGAGTACTGCGATCATGTTGATGCGATGTTCGATTATAACAAACCCTATCGGCAAAAGCTATGTACTTCCCCCATGTCTGCGGATACTTTGAAAAACTGGGCAATGTACGAACAGCCGCCACGGGAAAGGAAAACTGACCAGGACTGGGAAAAGCTTCTGGAGAAAGCTGCCAGAAACCTCAGCAAGCCAGAGCCAAAAGTAAAAATCGGAAGAAACGATCCCTGTCCGTGCGGCAGCGGAAAAAAATACAAGTTCTGCTGTTTAAACAAGGCTCCATCCGGCCTGGATCTGATTGAAAGTGCGTCAGATCGGAAAAAGTGGCTGAAAGAATATCCCGAAACGGATAAAAACCGGCAGGAAGGGCGTCTCTATCTTGCAGACTACTATGACTCCGAAGCAATCGAGATTGACCAGATCGTCTATCTCGCCCTCCATCACCGTTCGGGGCGTCCTATATGGGATCCGGAACCGAAATTTACACAAAACAAAAGAACGCTGCTATATCTGAACACAGCATTTGAAAAATTCCTGGAAAAGGTAGAAAAAGAGGGAATCCAGACTCTGCAGGAATATGATAAAAGGCACTCAATCCATTTTACCTGCGCCGAATGGCTGGACGTTCTGAGGAATTTGTCAGAAGAAAGCGGTGATCAGGAGCTTTCCAGGCAAGTGAAGCACACGATGGAGACGATGAACGCTGCACTCTCTCATTAAAATTGGACAGGGGAATGCCCTTCTGCCCCATCCATGTGAAGCGTGGGATGCCACCCGGCGAGAGCTAAACGGTCCTGCGTGCCAGTGGCACACGTTTAGGATCGACCGAAACGAAGTGTAGATGCCACTGGCACGCAGCCCCCTTATGGCATATCGCGCAGGCGGATAGGGAAAAATCGTTCCCCTATCCGATCCGCACACGGTTGCGAAAGGAAATAAGCTTTTAGCCCTTCACACTTCCAGCGGAGATACTTCCGATGATGTACTTCGAGCAGAAGCAGAATACTATAATAATCGGGATCACCGAAATCGCAACTGCCAGGTAGATTGCACCCTGGTTTGCGTTGATATCGGTGGAGGCCTTCAATGTCGCCATCATGACCGGCAGTGTAAACTTCTCATTCTTATTCAGGATGATCATCGGCAGCAGATAGCTGTTCCAGTTTCCGATGAATGCGCCGATGGACATGGTCGCAATGCCCGGGGACATGATCGGGATCACGATCCTGTGGAACGAATAAACTTCACTCGCGCCGTCAATTCTCGCCGCCTCGATCAGCTCCGGCGGAAGGACAGACAAGACATACTGCCGCAGGAAAAAGACCGTTCCGGGTGATGCGATCGCCGGGATGATCAGCGGGATATAGGAGTTGACCAGGTGCAGGGAGGTACACAAATTATAGAAACCGATCAGACTTAACTGTCCCGGGATCATCATGAAGATAAGGATCGTATAAAACAGCACCTTGCTGCCCTTAAATTTATACATCGCCAGCGCATAAGCTGTCAGTGAGGAAAAATACGCGCACAGCAACGTTGCGGGGACTGCCACACAGACACTGTTAAACATGCCTTTAAAAAGGTTAAAAAAAGAAAATACGGTCTCCCAGTTTTCTTTCAGGTGCGTGCTCGGAATCAGCGTGAATGAGCTCACGATTTCGCTGCCGCTTCTGGTTGCATTGACCATCATCAGAAGAAACGGAACCAGACAGGTGACCGCCAGAAGAACCAGGAGGAAGTAGAGGATGCCTTTTTTTACTTTATCCCATGTTGACATATCATCAATCCTCCTTATTCAAGAATTTCAGCTGAATGACAGAGAACACCAGAATGATCAGGAACAGCACATAAGCGATTGCTGAAGCATAGCCGATCTGGGTTGTCCCGGTCTCAAAGCCGAATTTGTAAAGGTACATAACCACCGTCTGCACTGACTGGTAGGATGCACTGCTCTTCGAAGACATCAGATACGGCAGATCGAACATCTGCAGACCGCCGATCAGAGAGGTGATCGTCACGTAAAGCATAATCGGACGCAGAAGCGGGAGTGTAATTTTGCCAAAAATCTTCCAGCGGTTCGCGCCGTCGATCGCTGCGGACTCAAAGTATTCTTTTGAGATACCCTGCACGCCGGCCATCAGCATGATAAAGGAATTGCCGAACCACATCCAGGCGCTGATCACCGCGATCACATAGCCCGCCGTTGCGGAGGAGCCCAGCCAGTCGATTGGATTGTAGCTCTGTCCAAACAGTTTGTATACCATGTTGATGATCTGGTTGAAGGTGCCGTACCGCCAGTCCAGAAGTGTCTGGAACAGAAACGCGATGGAAGTCGCGGCGATAATGTTCGGCAGATAATACAGGGCGCGGAAAATGCCAAGGCCGCGCATCTTATATTTCACATCACTGAATACAATCGTCAGCAGGAACGCAAGTCCCAGCTGCAGCACAATGTTTACGCCCCAGATCCGTACGGTATTTCCGAGCGCTCTCCAGAAAAACTTATCGTTAATCACCCGTTTGTAATTGGAAAGGCCGACAAAAGTAGCATTTCTTGCAGTCAGCGTCGCGCTGGTAAAGCTGATATACAGTGTCCGCAGTACCGGATAAACACTGAAAATCAGAAATACGATTACAAACGGAGCACAGAACAAATAGCCAGTCCGGTTGTACCTTTCCAGAACATTCTTCTTCGGTTTCGAGTTCATATCTTTCCCCCTCTCTAAACGGTCAGGTCATATGTAAAGCCCGCCATTTTATCGTTTTTCTCACTTGTCACATATGGCAGAGCAAAAATATGCGTGCCGGGTGCACCATCAGGTGCGAAACTCCCGCGCCAGGTGGCATCCCGTGCTTCGCATGGGATAAACCTTGTCCGGCCCTGTGCATCTAACGAATGCGCCAGGCACCCTTGCTCTGGATGCCTGGCGCCGCAAACTCATCTGACTGTTTACTTTCAGCTGTTACACATTCAGCGGCTCACTGCCAACTGTTTATTCCCGCGAAGCAACGAGCCAAGTAGCCGTGCTTGCACGGATATTTGGCGACTGCCGCGAGGGTCAAATACCCATATGCTTGCATCGGGGTATTTGACTTCCAGCCGTTTCCCATTTATGTATCAGGATTCTCACTACTCTCTTACAACCGTCAGCTCCGGATAGGTGGATTCCACGGTGTCATAGAAGTTGCTGATCGCGTCTTCCTTCGACATTTCGCCCGTCTTGATGGAGGAAATCGCGCTGCCCCATGCATCGCCGATCGGGGTGTCATACTTTGTCACGAGTGAATAATCGATGCCCTCTGCCAGCTCCAGCCACATTGCGTAGAGCTTCTGTCCGCCGTAAACTTCATTCTCATCATCTGCGTGTGCTTCCAATACAGAGATCAGGGAAACTGCATCGCCTTCAGAGTACTCGATCCACCACTCAGCTGTCTCTTCATCCAAAGTACAGAACTTCACGAATTCCCATGCCAGATCCTGCTTCTTAGACTGAGAAGAGATACCGATGAAGGTGCCGCCGCCGAAGCCATAGCTCGGGCCAGCGCAAACGCCCCAGAGTCCGGAGGTCTCGCCTACGTTGTCTCTCATGGTCAGAACGCCCCAGCTCGGAAGACCAAACGCGAATACTTCTGTAGTCTCATAATCAGCTGTCGCCTCTGCGAAGGATTCAGAATCCCATACGTTTACAGAGTCATCTGAATAGCTCTGGATATCAGCGGTCAGGATCGGAACCTCGCCTGCCATTGCCTGATACCACGGTGTGGACCACTGGTTTGCATATGCGGTCAGATCATTCTGATAAAGCTCGATGCAAAGGTCCATGTAATCATATCTGGACTGAGCAACATTCAGGGTGCCGTCCACAACCCACGCCTCATCGCCTGAGAAATAGTTCATCTCAGCATCAGAAGCGAAGATGCGGTATCCTGCGTCCTTCAGAGTCTGCGCAGTCTCAAGAATGGTATCATAGTCTGCAAACAGCTTTGCGATCTCATCCGGGTCATCTGTGCCAAATACTTCCTCTGCGATGTCACGGCGATAATAAATGCCAGCCGGAGTGATCTGATAGGAAATGGCTCTCTGTACGCCGTCAGAATCCTGGCCTGCCAGCCAGATGTAGTCAACGATCTGATCCGCATAATCCTGTGCACCGAACTCGTCCAGATCTGCAAAGAAGCCTGCCTCATAGAAGCTGTCCAGCATCTGCGGCTCTGCCACGATGATGTCCGGCTCGGACTCACCTGCGAGAAGCGCGGTCTGTATCTTGGTCGGATAGTTTGCCGGTTCAATCACGACCGTCTCAACCTCCACGCCATACGTTTCCGCGAACCTGTCGCCAAAATCGATCAGATCATTTGCCAGTGTCCAGACCACGAGGCTCTCGCCCTCGTATCCCTCTGCGGAAGCGGTGATGCCCACCGATGCCATCGATACCGTCATTGCGCCCGCAAGCGTCAGTGCCATTAGTTTTCTAGCCTTCATTTCATATTCCTCCTTTAAATTTTTTACTTCTGTTTCAAAGCTGTGTTCATTATAAAAATTTCGAAGGAGAAAAAAAGTGGTTTATTTTTTATTGAGGTGTCGTTTTTTTATAATCCAGAAGGGAGACTTGTCTCCTGCTCTCTGCGCGATTGCAGTCTGTCGGCGGCATCCAGCTTTAGCCGGAATCATATCTTACACAGCCGTATGTAAAAAAAGCTCCGCGCTTTTTAATTTTTAAGCACAGAGCTTTCCTACATTTCCATACATACCAGTCAAACAACTGCTTCTATCAGAGTCTTATCTCCTAAAGAAATTTCCTTTATACCAACCTTTTTGTTCTTATTAAAACAAAAGCTCAGCATATACCCCTTCGTCAGATGGAAGTAATTCAGATAATCGACCAGCTGGTCTTCTCCCCGCTGGTTATAAGCATTTCCCCGCCATATTTTGAGTTCGATTATAAATTGTTCGCCGCGATAATCAATGACCAGATCTGTCCTTTCCCGGTTCCTCGTCTGTGCTTCCACATAACAATTTCCCACGCCATTAATGATGGGTTTCAGATACAGCATAAAGTAGCGCCTTCCGACATCCTCCAGAAAAGCCTCATCCTGATCTCCATAAAGATAATCAAAGCTTTCGATAAAACGCTCTAATACCAGTCTGACATTCAGATGTCCGCCTGTCACGAACTTATTTTTCTCCTGAACACCGAAATCATACAGCTTGCTGTCCATAAACTCCTCGGAAATGAACCAGTTGTACAGAACTGTCTCAAAAATCCGGTTGGAAATGACAGCAGATCCATTTGCATTCTTCACAAACCCAAACATGGCCGCCATCTCAATATACTCATTTAATTCATTGTACTGGACCTGTTTCCCAGTAAAAAGCAGCTCATACAGAGTCGTTCGAAGCACCGGATAATCTCTCACCTTTCCTGTCAGAGACTGGAACAGAGCGTTTGACTCATTCAGCAAAAGCTTTACCGCTTCCATCAGGCCCTCTTTCGTCCATACATCTGTTTTATCTTTGAACTGGCTGCTGTCTGCAATCTTCTCATCCATAAGCTTGCATAATCGGGAAACCAGATAAGGATATCCTGATGTATAATCGAAAATCTGGCCGGCTAAGCCCTCAATAGCCATTCCTGTATGATAATCAGATTCATATTGCCTGAGCATCCCAGCTATATCATCTTTGGTGAAACTCATACCGACATCAAATTCAGCCGCAATATTCCATGGGCTGTTCTGTTTATGTTCCGAATCAGGACGAATTTTCCTTTTCAGATTGCGAATATCGTATAGTCCTGCCAGAATCACCGACTGAAAGGTGGGGGTTGTATCCCGGTCAAGATAATAGGCCCTCAGCTGCGCCAGAAAATCCAGAAATACCTGATTATTGGAAGCAGTATCCACTTCATCAATCATCAGGACGATCGGCTTATCCGAAAACTCACACCAGTCGCTGAAGCAAAAGAAAAGATCCCCCAGTTTAAAAGCTCCGCTGCTATGTCCATTTTCTCCTATTCCTGCCATTTTCCTGATTTCCCGGGCAGTTTCGTCCGGTATCGTGGGAATTCGGCGGATCACTCTGTAAACTTCGCGAGAGAGTCCTTTCACAAAATCAGACTCCGTTGAAAAATCCGCCGTACTCATTTTCTGAAAATCAAGACTCAGTACCACATAATCATCTTCCAGATACTTTGCCAGTGCACGCAAAGTAGTCGTCTTTCCATATTGTCTGGCACGGTTGATGGAAAAATAATCACCCGCGTCCACCATCTTTTTGATTTCTTCCAGTCTGGATTTCAGATCAACCATATAGTGCCTGGCAGGATTGCATGCTCCGGTAACATTAAAAGTTTTTGCCATTCGCCGTCACACCTCCTAAATTACAGCAAATCATGTAAATCGTTTTTTACAAGATTCCCGGTAAATCTTTCATATCTATGATTATACATGAAAACAGCCTCTTTGCAACTCAGAAAATAATTTTTCTCTGACAAAACTCCTTACCCGGTTCTTCGTATGAAAAGAAAACCGCCCGGCTTTTACACCTGACGGTTTCACATATAAACAACGTACCTATCTTGTCTCATTTTGCGGGAGTGGCGGTGCCTGATAAAGCTTTCTTTCTACCTGCTTTTTCTTTCGGGCCAGCTCTGACTTTACTGCTTCCATATCTCCGGTTTCCGCAACTCTCTCAATATCCTCGATCAATGTCAGCTGATCAAACAAATATCCGTTATATTCTTTTTCGTTTGTAGGCATACTGTATTCCTCCTTTCATTGCGGATTCACTGGTTGTTTTTCCCTGTTAGTAAAATCATTTTACCATTATTTGAGCTCTCTTTCAACACAAAAAAGCCTCTATTTCCTTCACTTTCCCATTTCGTACATCCAGCGCAGCTGCCTCCGGCAGGTTACCGGTATCGTACTCCACTTTTGAGTTATTCGCTTTTGAGTTATTCACTTTTAAGCCATTCTCTTCTGAACTGTTAGCAATGCCGCTTCCGCTGCCCTCTTCCGCATCGCAATACCGCAGAATCGTTTTTTCGATCGCATACTGCCCCGGCAGATAGTCCTTCTGTTCCGGAAAGTGATAACGCACATTCGTGTTCCCAAGGAATTTTGCCTCTACAATGCCGTCCGCCGGAATCAGCCACGCGGGAAGGGCCGGCTGCAAGGAAAGCGACAGTGTTCTGTCTTTCTCATTCATCGCAAAGGGCTGTTTCCCAAACATCATCAGCGTCCACATATGGATAAATTCCGCCGTGGAACCGCTCAGGCGGGCCACAAATCCGCGTCCGTGTCTGCGCGGATCCAGGTTTGCGCTGCTTGCCAGGAAGGAGGAATTTTCGTAAACGCTTCTCCCATACACCTCCGGGTCTAAAAACGGCACTGCCGCCGCATGGAAATCCTGAAAGAATTCTTCATAAAGCCCGGATTTCAAAAGCTCCAGCAGATATTTGTACTCCATATGCAACCATACGGACTCATTTTCCAGCCAACCCGGTGTGAATGCCCGGCAGCGGCCGAGCTCAAAGGAGCTGCCTGCGAGGGGTTCGTTGACCTTGTACATAGAAAGCTTTTGATCATACAATGCACTTTCCTTTATGCGGCCATACATCGCCCTTTTTTCTGTTTCCGCCGCCGGAAGCCGCAGGGCATGCACCGGCCCCTCAAGGAAATGCGGAAGACTCACCTGTTCCAAATGAGTCGGCAGGATTCCTTCACTGCTCTCCTCATACGAGGTTACATTATAATAGAAGTAAGAGGAGCAAATGCCGTCTCCGGCCTCCGTTGCTTTTTGAAGTCCCACGTTGACCAGCTCCAGCCATTCCTGCAGCACCGGCACCAGTGTGTTGGCTTTCAGAACCTTCTTTTCACCGCTCACCCCGGCATAAACCTTCTTCCGGTACGCTTCTTTGGCGTCATTGATACGGTTCCAGAAGGAGATGGCTTCTCCTGGCGCAAGCAATTCTTCCCTCTCCTCATGTGCAATGTTTCGGATTTCTTCAAAAAATTCTGCCAGCTCCGCCAGGGTTTCGACATCCCGCCCGTATTTTTTCAGAGAGCGGATCGTATATTCCAGATTGCGGGAGAGCTCGCCAAGCTCGCAGACCGAGGAGCCTAAAAGCCCCGGAAGGCCGTTGAGTGCATCATACCAGCCTGGTTTGCCGCCTTCCATCTCAATTCCCATGCCGTAAGCATCCAGCGCAGCAAATTTGGTCACGCAGAGCATCACCAGCTTCTCCATAATGCTCGCATGAATCACCCGGCCTTTGCCATGTGCATCGCAGAGCAGCAGCTCATTCTCGCATCCTGACTCTGCCTCCAGACCTTCGATGAGGGAATGGTACTGACGGATCCCATTTTCCGTTTTTTCGTAACGCTTCCTCCTCTCCAGCACGCCTGCCTGCGGGCGGAACCAGGTACATGCCGGCTCAAAAAGCAGTTCTTCCTCCTTTTCCGGAAAAACACGCAGATAATTTTCGATCAGATCCAGGTTGTAAATCCAGTGATCTGTCCAGTAGCCCTCTCCAAACTTCCCGTTCACCAAAGGAGTCGCCAACGAAAGACATTTTGAAAAAAGTGCTTCAATACGGGCATCTGCTTCCTGCTGCAGTGTATCCCCCAGTGGCGATTCCGGCTGCATTTCCGTTGTGTGCGTTTCCGTTATGCGTGCTTCCTGCTGTGTTTTCGCAGAATCCTGCACGGATGAAAGGAATTCCCGGGATTCCTGATATTTGGCTGATACTTTCTCAGAAATCATGCGGTAAAGACTTCCCGGCGTGAATGTGAATGTTCCCCCCGGTTTTGAACTATCTTCTTTATGACATCTGCTGTCACTATTTTTTCGGCCATCTCTGATATTCGGATTTTTCTCTCCTGCCAAAGAAGCTTCTTCCGGGAACAACTCCGGACACGCAGCTTTGTCCAGCTCATAGGTAATCTTCTCGATTCCGAGCGGATTGTAGCCGTCCGGCTGCAGCAGTGAATAAAACGCGCGGACATTAAAATCACCCACAAATGGGAAAAACAGCGGGTCGCAGCGGCGGTTCTGGTTGACATCACGGAAGTTTCCGTTCCCCTGTGAATAATATTCCGGCATTAAAGAAAAATAATTGTATTCCCGCTCCAGGTCGCCATGTTTTCTTGAATAGACATAGAAAACCTTCGCCGTCGGAACCGGTTCTTTCAATTGTTCGGATTCCGACAGTGGTCCGCCGCATTCCGTACTTTTTCCGGATGCCGCAGATGCATCGCCGCCGTATTTTTCCGTTCCTCCAAATCCCGCGGAGAAATCTTCCTGTTTTTCCGTTTCCCCCAGCAGCACCGGCGCGCCGCCGCGCAGGGCATTGTCCATAAAGGTATAACGGCAATATTCGTCAAACACCGGATCCGCCGTGCGGCAGTCCATGTGTGCGCCAAGCTCCTCGGCGAGGCTGTCTGCGATCGTCCTTTTTTGGGAAAAATAAGCTGCGTCCAGGCACTTTTTGCCAAACTTTTTCAGCTCCTTCATGTGCTCTGCCTGGCCGATCAGTTCATACAAAGTCACTGACTCTCCGGGACGCAGGGTCTTTTTGATTCCGAAAAAGCTGCAGGGAAACTGATTCTGGCGCATCGCAGGATACGCATTCACCCCTTCCAGTCCATCCAGTGCAAAGGTCACCGGAGCCCCCAGAGAGCTGTCATAAGCAAAGACCGCCTCCGGATCCGCCACCGCTCTCAGGCGCGTGCCGTCCGCAGTCATACCAATGGAAAAATTCGCGCCCTCCACCGCACGCACCACCGTTGAATCGCCCATGCTCGCCCGCACCCGGTAGCAGGTGATTTCATCCTCGATCACCTCCGATTCCATCCAGGCCTTCGAGAGCTCCTTCATCATCTTTGTCATCTCAATCGACAGGCCATAAGGCACCACGGCCGGCATCCCGTCAAGGATTTCCAGGACGATTGATTCGGTATCAGCATCCGTATTTTCAGGCGCTTTCTCTGAAAATGCATTCCCATTCCCACTGCCTTTGCCATTAACGCTAACATTCTCTGTTTGCGCAGCAAGTGCAGCAGCTTCCGGCTGTGTGTCTGCCTCCTTGCTTCTTTCGTAGTCCTGTTCCCGCGCCTTCTCACCCACATAAGTCACCTTCACCGTGCGGACCAGTGCGCCAAGCTCCTCATTCGGAAGGGTAAAATAAGAAACCTCTGTCCTGATTCCCGCTTCTTCGCAGGAAATTTCCAGACTGTTCTTAAAGATACGCATCTGATGCGGCTGCTCCTCGCTGGCAAACGGCTCCATATATTTTCCATTTACACGCAAAAATGTGCGGAACCCCGTGCGCTTCGCATTCTGATAGGCGTCCTGCGCCGGATAAAACTCCATAATCGCCTTATCCTTATTTTCCGCGCCAAAGCTCACCACACACTGCCCGCGGTTCACATAATAGCACCACAGCGGAATTCCCCGCACCCCGCTGATTCCCGGCAAAAAACTCGCAAACGGCGGCTTCTTTCCATAATTTCCCATCACAAAGGATGCTGCTTTCCTGTCCATGTATTCTCCTCCTTGCCTCATATCTGTTTTAGCCAAAATAACTATATTTCAAAGCTCGCTGCGCACAGCAAACCCGGGTATGGGCATCCTTAAACCGAAGCGCAGACCCGGGTGCAGCTTTAGCAATAAAATTCCCTCGCCGGGCTATGCCCCTCGCCAGCTCTTTGCATCATTAAAACATTACCGATCCCAATTCTACCTCCACGGAAACCAGCGTTCCTACGCTAAGCCGCCCGATTTCCTCTGCTGACATCCGGAACGAGGCACTCGCTTTCGGGACCGTCTGGGCACTGCCATTGACCCATACTTTTTTAATCACATATGCGCCATAATCCAGCTTCTCCGGATTGCAATAAACAACATGCCAGCTCCTGTGTGCAAAATCCGTGCGCAGCCCGGCGCGGCCTTCGGCGTCAAACTGACTCTTTTGAAGCTTCGGCTCCAGCAGCAGATCTCCATACTCGCCCCGCACGCCGAACATCTGCGTAACCACCGTCATCAGCATCCAGCTCGCAGCGCCGGTCAGATAGTGATACATGCCTCTGCCGCGGTCGTTAAAATATTCCGGAATCCCCGGATAAATCCGGCTCACCTCAAAATCGGACGTCTGCTCATACAGACTGTTCAGCGCCCGAAATCCTTCTTTTGCAAATCCGCGCCGATAAAGGGCATTGCCAAACATCACCGCCATATGAGAAAAGACCGCCCCATTTTCCTTATGCCCGTAGGCAAAGCCGAACATTCTTCCCAGATCTGTCTTCACTTCTTTAAAATCCGTATTCAGCCGGTAGCCGCCCAGGCGTTTTTCATAGAGCAGCCGATCCGCCGCGTGAACGATCTGTTCCGTCTGTTCGTCGGTCGCGGTTCCGGACATAATCGTGAAGACCTGACCAGTCAGCATCATCCGGCGCTCTTCCCCGAAAATTCCTTCCACTGCATTTCCGTGGTTATCGTAGTAACTGTTGAACCATCCATCCTCCTGATCCTGAATCCATTCGCATTCCCGAATATGCCCGCGTATCTCGCCGGCCATTTTCTGAAGAATCCTGGCTGCATACTCCGTATCCAGAAAAACACTGCGCCCCGATACAGTCGGATAGCAGGATTTGCAGTAGGTACGAAGCACCTCTTGCTCCTGTGTTTCAAACCCTGTAAAGAGGATTTCCATCTCCTGCGAGAGCTCCAGCTTTGTCATTCCCGTTTTTTCCTTCAGCTTCAGCAGGATTTCCGAAAGCGTCTCCAGATTCATCGCATAAGCCGCCGTAAACGCCACGCTCTCCCCGCGCTCTGATGCCATGTCAAGCGCGTCATTCCAGTCCGCATCGCGCAGGCGGATGTGGGCATGCTCCCCTCTCTCATAAAAGGCTGTCATATTCTGGACCAGCAGATGCTCCAGCACCGTCCCGGTGTGGATTTTTCCATTCTGATCACAGAGTACTGGCTTTTCACCTGTTTGTTCGCCTGCCTTTCCATCTGGCCTTTCTTCTGTTTTATCGTTCGATTTTTCATCTGAATTTACATAAAAATCCCAATCCTTGTCTGTTTCCGTCCCCCGCATTTCCTGCCGGTCTTTAAAATAAGTACATTCTTTGAGCAGCACCGAAAAATCCCCGGTCTGATCGAGGTAAAATTTCACTGTAAACAAAGGCCAGAAACCATGATCCATCCAGACGCGGGTAATGTTGTTGCGGTCAGCGATAAACTCACTGGGATGGCTGCCGATAATCGTCGCATTCGTGCCGTCAAACCGCACGCCGCCGCAATTGTCAATAATCATCTGCCGCACGCCATCCGGGTTCATGATCAGGAGTGCCAGACAATCCTGCCAGAGATCCCGCCATCCGCGTCCGCCTTTTCCGTAATCATGATGCGGCAAAAATGAGCAGCCGTAGATCCGGCGCAGTATCGGCTGAAAAGTCACCCAGTACATCCAGTGGTCAAATGCGTCATCACCGCTCTTTATCTGCACCCGGATCCGGCTGTTCCAGTAATCCCTCGTCATTTGCAGTGCGTTCCTTGCGTCCGCAAGGGTCCGGATTATGCCGGAATCTGCATGACCGCAGTGCTTTTCCCGAGCAGCCTCAAATGTTCCGGTTTCATTGGATTTCATCTGCCTGGCCCGGCCATGCTGCGCTTGTCCGTCATCCGCAGGCACCTGCAAAATGTCAAGGCTCTGCGGAATGTTTTTTCCCTCAGTGCCGTCTGCGCGCAATGCCCCTTTCGAATGGGCAGTGCGTTCTGCCCTCAAATCGCAGCGAGGCGGCACCTCTTCCGACATCCCAATCCGGATCAGATAGGCGGTCTCCTCTCCAGGCTGCAATGTCACATCTGCAAAACGCAAAGCACCGACGGCCTCATAGCCGGCATAATCCCGCCCAGGCTCCTCAAAAGGCAGATTGCGCACGACCTTCTCCGGCCACAAAAGACTGCCGCCCTCCCCGACAAAATCCTCCAGCACCGGACAAAAACCGATCGGCTTTGCACCAGTCCCGTCGCAGCCGGTCACGAAATAAGTCTTTGTATTGCGCTGATGACCGCGCTCATCGAAGGTCAGCGTGGGGCGTACAAATACCCCGTCTTCTGTCGTATGGATCCGATGCAGCAGGCTCGTGACATGCCGGTGATCGCGAATATTATCCGCACTCCTCGCATAAAGCGGCACCGCGGCAATCGGTGAAAAACACACCGGGCAGCCGCCGGCATTTCTGATCTGCACAATCATCATCTCCGCAAGCTCATCCGTCACCGGTACAAAGCTGGTAATCTCCGCCTCCAGATGCGTCCTTCGGTCTCTCCGCGTAACACTCTGCCACATCGGTCCGGCTGTAAGCACCACACTATTCCGATTACTACAATCCATCCTATTTTTACTATTTTCATCAGAAGCTGCGGCAGAGCAGTCCTGCTTCACGCCGCCAGGATTGTCCCTGTCTTCCTGTTCTTCTGGCAGAGCCGAAAACCGCTCCATCTCAGCCATGGCGGAATTGCCCGCGGCTGACCAGCAGACGCCGTCGTCTGTCACGCACCAGAAATTCCGCCCCGCCTTCGATTCCGCCAAATCCTCCGCGCTCACCGGCTGAAGGACAAAGGTGTTCTGATCCAGCTTCAGATCTCCGCACAGATTCGGCGTCACCGCGCCTTTCACACCATTTTCACCCGCTATCGGGAAATACAGATACCCCGTCTGATCCGGATTTTGCAGCCGGAAGGTTCCTTTTTCATCTAAATACTCATATCCGCTCATCCATTTTCCTCCATCCGGTTTCTTATACTCGCGCCTATGCCGAGCTACTATTTTCCTTTCGCGCCTGTGTACATCATAAAAAAAAGAACCACCTGTTTCAGTGATTCTTTTTTCAGAAAAGTGTGTTTTTTTCATATATTTTCGATCTGCCAGTCGATGGGCTCGATCCCGTTCTGTTTCAGAAATTTATTCGCCCTGGAGAAATGCCGGCATCCGAAGAAGCCCCGGTAAGCGGAGAGCGGGCTCGGATGGGGAGCCTCTAGGATCAGGTGGTTTGGATTGTCGAGCATCGATTTTTTCATCTGCGCAGGACGCCCCCAGAGCAGATAGACCACCGGACGGTCGATCTGATTGACGGCACGGATCGCCGCATCGGTGAATTCCTCCCAGCCTATCCCCCGGTGGGAGTTTGCCTGATGCGCCCGCACGGTCAGCACGGTATTGAGCAGCAAAACGCCCTGCTCGGCCCATTTTGTCAGATAACCGTTGTTCGGAATATAACAGCCGCAGTCCTCGTGCAGCTCCTGGTAAATGTTGACCAGCGACGGGGGAATGTCAGTACCCGGTTTAACAGAGAAGCAAAGCCCATGCGCCTGCCCTTCCTCGTGATAGGGGTCCTGCCCGAGGATCACCACCTTTACCTTCGAGAGCGGTGTAAATGCAAAAGCGTTAAAAATATCATCCGCCGGCGGGTAAACCACGCGGCTTTTGTATTCCTCATTGATCTGGCGGTAGAGCTTCGCGTAATAAGGCTTCGAAAACTCCGGCTTTAACGGAGTCAGCCAGTCATTGGAAATCGGAGGCATATGATTCTCTCCCTTCTCTTCTTTACATCCGCACACTCACGCCGCGTCCCCGCAGATACTCCTTCACCTCGCGGATCTCCAGCTCTTTATAGTGAAACAGAGAGGCGGCCAGCGCCGCGTCTGCCTTTCCTTCGGTGAGCGCGTCATAAAAATGCTCCATCGTCCCGGCGCCGCCGGAGGCAATGACAGGGACAGACACATGCTCCGCGATCGTGCGCGTCAGTTCGATATCATAGCCTGCCTTTGTGCCGTCACAGTCCATGCTGGTCAGCAAAATCTCACCGGCACCCAGCCGGTCCGCCTGCATCGCCCACTCGACCGCGTCAATCCCCATATCGACCCGGCCGCCGTTTTTGAAAATATTCCACCCCGAGCCGTCGGGTCTGCGCCTCGCGTCGATTGCCACGACCACACACTGCCGCCCGAATTTTTCCGCCGCATCCGCAATAAGCTGCGGATTCATGATCGCCGCGGAATTGATCGAAATCTTGTCCGCGCCTTCGCGCAAAAGCAGCCGGAAATCCTCGACCGTGCGGATGCCGCCGCCGACGGTAAATGGGATAAAGACCTTTTTCGCGACCTCCCGGACCATATCCACGACCGTATTGCGTGCGTCCGAGGATGCCGTGATATCCAGAAACACCAGCTCGTCTGCTCCGGCCGCGTCATAGGCTGCCGCAATTTCGACCGGGTCGCCCGCATCCCGCAGATTGACAAAATTCACACCCTTGACCACACGGCCATTATTCACATCCAGACAGGGGATGATACGTTTTGTAAACATTGATTTGACTCTCCTTTATGCGGCTGTTTACTATACTATCCTTAAAATGCTATGTCTCCCCGGCGCGGAAAAAACTCCTAAAAATTACCACGCAGCAGAACCTTCAGAAAACCTGTTCCAGGAGCGCTAAACTGCAATAAAATTCTTCAGAATCGCCAGCCCCACCTGACTGCTTTTCTCCGGGTGAAACTGGCAGGCAAAGACATTTCCCTGCTCGATGGAAGCATGAATCGGCACCGAATAATGGGTGGAAGCCTTTACAATCTGAGGATCCTCCGCCTTCAGATAATAGGAATGGACAAAATACACATAAGACTCCTCCGGGATGCCCGCAAACAGGCGCCCCGGATGGTCAAAGGTCAGGGAATTCCAGCCCATGTGCGGGATCTTCAGTCCCTCCTTGTCCGGAATCCGCAGAATCTGTCCTTTACAGATGTCAAGGCCCGGCACTCCGGGTGACTCTTCGCTCGACTCAAACAAAAGCTGCAGTCCCAGGCAGATCCCCAGAAACGGAGTGCCGCGGTCTGTGACCTCGCGGATTACATCCGCCAGGCCATATTGATGCAGCTTGCCCATCGCGTCTCCAAACGCACCGACCCCAGGCAATATCACCTTATCCGCATTGAGAATCTCGTCCCGGTCTCGTGTGATCACCGTTTCCTGCCCCAGAGAGGCCAGTGCTTTTTCCACGCTCCGCAGGTTACCCGCATCATAATCCAGAATCGCTATCATAAATTTTTATACTCCTTGATATCTCTGCTGCAGCCCCAACCTTGTCCGTCCAGTCCCGCATAGAGCGTATGCGATCCTGACAAAGCCAGGAGAAAATATGGCGGCAGTCATGCCTCTATCTCCGCATGTATCATAAGGAAACCTGGCTGCCGCCGGCACAGTTATACTTAAATACAAGATTATCTCGCCCTGGTCGCGATTTCTTCTTTGATTGCGGCCGTAAAGTCTTTCAGAGTGCTCTGTCCCTTGTCGCCCTCCGAGCGGCTTCTGACAGAGACCAGTCCTTCTTCCTCTTCCTTCGCGCCGACGACAAGCATATACGGAGTCTTCGCGATCTGCGCCTCGCGGATCTTGTAGCCGATCTTCTCTGCGCGGGTATCGACATTTGCGCGGATTTTTTCCGCACGCAGAGCATCCTTTACCTGATTTGCGTAATCAATATACTTATCCGAGATCGGCAGGATGCGCACCTGCTCCGGGGAGAGCCAGGTCGGGAACGCGCCCGCGAAATGCTCGATCAGGATACCGATGAAACGCTCGATAGAGCCAAACGCCACGCGGTGGATCATGATCGGGCGGTGCTTCTCGCCGTCCGCGCCGATATACTCGCACTCGAAGCGCTGCGGCAGCTGGAAGTCAAGCTGAATGGTGCCGCACTGCCAGGTCCTGCCGATGGAGTCCTCCAGATGGAAATCAATCTTCGGACCATAAAATGCGCCGTCTCCCTCATTGACCACATAGTCCAGTCCAAGCTCATCTAGTGCTCCGCGCAGGCCGTCAGTCGCCATCTCCCAGTCTTCGTCGCTGCCCATGGAATTTTCCGGGCGGGTAGAGAGCTCTACGTGATATTTAAAGCCAAACAGCTGGTAAACCTCATCGATCAGATTGACCACACCTTTGATCTCGCCGCGGATCTGCTCCGGCGTCATGAAAATATGCGCATCATCCTGAGTGAAGCAGCGCACACGCATCAGGCCATGCAGCTGTCCGGACTTCTCGTGGCGGTGTACGATGCCCAGCTCGCCCATACGAAGCGGCAGGTCACGGTAGGAGCGAGGCTCTGATTTATAGACCAGCACGCCGCCCGGGCAGTTCATCGGCTTGATCGCATAATCCTCATCGTCGATGACGGTGGTATACATATTTTCCTTATAATGATCCCAGTGTCCAGAGGTCTCCCAGAGCTGGCGATTCAGGATAATCGGCGTGGAAATTTCTACATAACCCGCCTTTGTATGGATTTCTCTCCAGTAATCCAGAAGTGTATTTTTCAGAATCATGCCGTTCGGCAGGAAAAATGGAAATCCGGGACCCTCGTCCGCCATCATGAACAGGCCGAGCTGCTTGCCAAGCTTTCTGTGATCACGCTTTTTCGCTTCCTCCATACGGGTCAGGTAAGCATCCAGATCCGCTTTTTTCGTAAATGAGGTACCATAAATACGGGTGAGCATTTTATTTTTCTCTGAACCTCTCCAGTAAGCGCCTGCAATACTGGTCAGCTTAAATGCCTTTACCGGCTTTGTGCTCATCAGATGCGGTCCCGCGCAGAGGTCGACGAACTCGCCCTGCTGATAAAAGCTGATCTCGGCATCCTCCGGCAGATCTTCAATCAGCTCCACCTTGTACGGCTCATCCTTTTCTTTGAAATAAGCGATCGCCTCTTCCCTGGGCTTCGTAAAGCGAGTCAGCGGCAGGCCTTCCTTGACGATCTTCTTCATCTCTGCCTCGATCTTCTCCAGATCCTCCGGCGTGATCGGCTTCTCACTGTCAATATCATAGTAAAATCCATCTGCGATGGACGGTCCGATGGCAAGCTTGACATCCGGGTACAGACGCTTGATTGCCTGCGCCATAATGTGTGAGGTCGTATGGCGGAACGCCGCGGCGCCCTGAGGGCTGTCAAAGGTCAGAATGTTCAGCTCGCAGTCTGCGTCAATGACCGTGCGCAGATCCGCCTCCTCGCCATTGATCTCGGCCAGCGTCGCCACACGCGCGAGGCCCTCGCTGATATCCTTCGCGATGTCAATGGCTGACATCGGCTGCGCATACTCTCTGGTTGATCCATCCTTCAATGTGATAATCATTTTCTGTGTCCTCCTGGTTATATTAATATAATGATTTGAGTGACAAAAGGTCATGATACTACGGATTGCTCCGTGCTTCGCACTCGCAGCTTCGCTGCTCGCTGTCGATCGAAATTTTCCGGCGCAAATGCCGCAAATTCCTTCTGGTCTATATGGTTATCCGTTTTAAACCTTTCTTTTCTGTTGCCAGTGAAGGCCGTCAGTCTTTTCATCGTTCCAGAGACAGGCCGCCCTTCTTCTCTTTTCTCCGCCCGCTTAATCTTCGTCATCCTCATCTTCCCAGTCTTCATCATCTTCAAGCTCAAGACCGTCCACCGAGTGGTCATCCCAGGAATTGTTGCTGAAAAAGCTGAGCCCGTTTTTCAGCGGCGACGTCAGCCATCCGAGCAGGATGCCGAAAAGCAGGACATCGATCAAAAGCAGAATCTTTTCCATCGGCGTCCAGTCTGACAAAAAGACTGTTTTTAACACTTTACATTTTTCTTTCATAAACCTCTCCTTTTCTGATGCTGAATTTTTTCAAAAACTGATACAATGAAAGCCGCGCAACTGAAAATCGCTGCGCGATTGGCGCGGCCTGCGTCCATACTCGCTTTGCGAGTACGGACATATGATCCAATGAAAGCCGCTTCCGTGTAAGCCGGCATAAGCAGTCATCTTTTGGGACATGCCAGATTCTCTTTGCTCTTTACCGGCAAAAGGGGATTTCCGCCAGGTGAATCACGAAGCTATTGAAAACAGAAAAAAAGCCCCTGACAGCCCATCCGGACTGTCAGGGGCGATCATACAATACCGCGGTTCCACCCTGTTTTTTACTCATTTGACGATAACGGAGTCACCGGACCGGATTGGGGCCACTCAGAGGCAGTTTTCAAATGATTCCGCATAAGGACTTTCCAGCAGCCGTCCTCTCTCTGGATGCTTCCACACTCTACTCTTCTCTTCAACGTGTTAAAAATATGCAGTTCCTTTTTTTCACTTTCACCAGTATAACATGTCAAATCGGTTTGTCAACACCTGATTTTCCAGAAAGCTGTCCATGCGGGGCACTTACCGCAAGTCACACCTTGATCAAATTTACGATGTTTTCCGCTCTGCAGGTGTGACTTGTAACGGGCACTTACTACTCTTCATAGGTCCCGGCAATCATCTCCTGAAGCGCCGCCCGGTTCACCGTCAGATCCGGCACGAGGACGCTCATCCCCCGGATCGTTTGATTCGTGTAAGAGCCGTCAACCGGTATCCGATAAGAGCCCAGCTCATCTAAATCCATCGACTGCGCCAGATACAGCAAAGAGAGAATCTCCGTGTTCGACATATCCGTTGAAATCAGTTCCAGAATATCATCCAGCAGCGCGATCTTTGTCGTGAGGCTGACATCTATATATGCGTTAAAGAGGCTTGTGATCACCGCGCGCTGCCGCTGCGTCCGGCCAAAATCATTCGCTTCCGTCGCCGTAGAGACATAGCGGGTCCGCGCATAGACCAGCGCGAATTCACCATATACGTGATTCGTACCCTCGGTCACGCTGTATCCCTGCGCCTGAAAATAAGAAGCCTCTGTCGAAGTGAGGGTAATGTCAACTCCTCCCAGCAAATCAATGACACTCTCGAAACCGGTAAAATCGATCTCGACATTATAATCAATCGTAACGCCGAAATTTTTCTCGATCACCTCATCCAGCAGACTGGCACCGCCAAACTGATAGGCGGCATTGATCCGGTTGTCAGAATATCCCGGGATCTGCACATAAAGGTCACGCATGATGGAGATCATATTCACTTCATTTGTATCGTCATTAATTGAAATGATAATCATGGAGTCAGAGCGCTCTCTCGCTCCTGCTGTACGGGTGTCCTGGCCGATAAGCAGAATATTTGTCACGCCGCTGCTTGCTTCCGTCTCCTCGACATCCTCCGGCCACTCGACCTCCTCCGGCGTCATGCTGTCCTCCCCGGCGTCCTCGTCTGTTTCAAAGTCCTCCGACTCCGGATCCAGCAGCTCCACCTCTTCAATCTCGCCGATGCTGCTCATCAGATGATTCACCGCAAATGCCGCGCCGCCTGCCAGAATCAGCAGCACTGCCAGAACGATCAGCGTACCGATGAGTATCCTCCGATGTCCGCCTCGTTTTTTCTTTTTATCCTGATCTGCCATTTTTTACGTTTCCTCTCTATTTTCAATCATTCCTTTTTCCAAGGGTCGTAACTTTAGAATGTATACATCTCATTCCTGCCCCTTTGCTTCGTTGCAGCATATGCTTCTCAGGAAGCCTTCTGTCTGCAGTAACTCTATGTCTGTAAATGCACAGCACAGTCTTCACAGAGATCTTTTCCTTAATCAGACTCCTGTCCTTCCGCTGCAGCGCGAAATTCCGTCGTAAAGGCGGGATGATACAGCTTCGAGCGGTCGTACCCGGCCTGAGCAACGGTCTCGCCGACTATGATCAGCGCTGTCTTGGTGACCTGATTTTCCCGCGCACACTGCGCAAGGGTCGACACTGTGCAAATATAGCTGCGCTCGTCCGGCCAGGTAGCTTTGTAAACAATCGCAGCCGGAGTATCTGCTGCATATCCGCCAGCCATCAGCCGCTCACTCAAGCGTTCGAGCATTCCCGTACTCAGAAAAATCACCATCGTCGCGCCATGGGAGGCAAGGGAGGCGATCTCTTCCTTTTCCGGCACCGGCGTCCTTCCCGCCATCCTCGTAATAATCACTGTCTGCGAAATGCCCGGCAGCGTATATTCCATATTTAATGCCGAAGCTGCGCCGCAGAACGCACTCACGCCCGGGCAGTAATCATAGGCAATCCCGGCTTTGTCCAGAAGATCCAGCTGCTCGCGGATTGCGCCGTATACGCAGGGGTCGCCTGTATGAAGGCGCACCGTAGTAAGGCCTTTTCCTTCCGCGTCCCGCATCACCGATATGACTTCCTCCAGCGTCATCTTCGCGCTGTCATAGACTACACAGGATTCCTTTTTCCCTTCCAAAAGTGCCGGATTCACCAGCGAACCCGCGTAAATGATCACATCCGCTTCCGAGAGCAGGCGGCTGCCCCGCACTGTGATCAGATCTGCCGCGCCGCTGCCGGCGCCCACAAAATGTACCATTTGGCATGCTTCCTTTTCTGTTCTTATTTTTTAATTGGACTGTGTGTTTTTATCCCTCTGAATTTTCCTGTCTTTATGCATTGCTCTGCGCCTGTCTCTTTTTATGAAGCTTCAGATGTCTCCGATAATACATCACCATCGACACAATGACAAACCCAATCCCCAGTCCCAGCAAAGAGTGGACACATTTTACCGCATTCTGGCTGATGCGCTCGGTGTCCTGCAAAATCAGACCGACAATGGAATAATAAAGCAGATCTCCCGGGATCAGAGGAATGATCGACGGATACAGAAAAACCGTAGACGGAGTCTTTGCACGCACCGCCATAAACTCTGCGTAAAGCGCGGCAGCCATGGCCGCCAGGAAGCTATAGATAAAGCTCTCTGAAATAAAATTCAGCAGAAGCAGATAGACACATCTCGTAAGTGCGCCGCCAAGTCCCGCATAGAGCAGGTATTTTTTCTGGATCCGGAACACAATTCCGAACCCAAGAGAGGCTCCGAAGGAGCAGATAATCAATTTGATTGCGTTTACCATGGAATCAGCCCTCCGAAAAGATAAATGCTAAGGACAAAGCCGCCGACGATTGCAATCGTCTCCAGCGTCGCTTTGAGCACCTCGAGTACCCCATTGATTTCATTCCCGCACAGAAGGTTCCGAAAGGCATTGACCATCTGAATACCGGGAATCAGCATCATGCTGTTTGCAATCATGACGATATAGATATCGTCCACCATACCGATTTTGCTCATCAAAATCGCGACTGTCCCCGCCATGAGGGTACTGAAAATGTTGAATACCATCCGGTTGACCCCAGGTTTTTTCAGATAAATACCCGCCAGGTACATCAGGACGGTGTTAAGCAGCACTGTGATCAGGTCCTTAATGCTTCCGCCGAAAATCAGCGTCAGGCTGGCAAATGCCAGCAGATACCCTCCGCAGCGCACCAGCGGGGAATAGGTTTCGGTATCAAGCGCCTCTTTGAGGAGGCCTTCCAGCTCCTGCGGCGCCGGCTGTTCTGCGCAGATCTGCCGTGAGAGCTGATTCAGCTTCGAGAGATTTTCCAGATGCGTGTCCATCCCGCTGCGGACGCACCGCTGCGAAGTCACGCGAGAGCCTGCCTCGTCCTGAAGGCTCAATGTCAGGTAACAGTTTAATGAAAAAAAATGAGCCTCCCGGCAGCCGTAGCTGTCGCAAATACGGTAAATTGTGTCATTGACCCGCTCCAGATTTGCGCCGGAAATCAGCATCTGCTCGCCGAATTTCAGCGCAAAGTCTACAAGATATTCCAGATTCGTCATGTCCTGTCCTCTCAGTTCCATCGTATATCCATTTCATAACCCACCAGTGTCAGAAATCTGTTGGGGCAGATTTCATAGCATGATAGCGGTTTCTTCTCATAAATATACCACCTCGTCCAAACCGTGGCAACTGCTTTTCTTTAAAATCTGCGGCAAAGATTCAATCCTGACCTTATTGACAATGCATAAATAGAATGATATTTTTATGAGTAATCGCATCTATTTCGGTTGATGCGAATTCTTACATAATAACCTGGGAGGAAAACAGTTATGAAAAAGAAAATGAGATCCCTGCTGTCAGCAGCCCTATGTCTGAGCCTGATGCTCAGCCTTTGTTCCTGCGGATCAACGAAAACGACAGATTCAGCAGACGCTTCCCCGGCCACGGAATCAAGCAAGACAGAGTTGTCCGATTCATCGGATCCTTCCACCGCCGGATTAGGGATGACCCTTACTGAATTTTATAATGCCCTGAATCAGGCACTGGAAGACTACAATATTCACTATGAAGCCAGCGCAGACAGTGAAGATTCAGAAACAACCATGGCTCTCACCCTTGAGGCATCAGATGGCTTAGTACAGCTTCCGGTTTACCTGAACGGTTATTACCTTTCCGAGGATGATGAAAATATTTCCATCGTTACCCTTGTTTTTCCTTATGATTACTGGATCGCATACGCGGAATCTGCAACCGCTGATGACGAGGAAGATACTGGGACCGACGAGACCGATAACGTAATAGACGATGTAAGTGAAACCAACTTACCTTTTTATTCCTATTACTATTATTGTCAGACATTGGCAGCCATTCGCGTGGTGCTTGGTTCCGCTGATGCAATAGATATAGAAGAGGCCAATCAGATTACCTGGGGTGTTGTAGTATCCACCGAGTCCGGCTCCTATACAGAAGGGGATCTCTGCTATGCGTATTATTACGATGGCGATGATGCAGAAAGCAGCAATCCCGGAATGATCATCGCCACGTCGGAAACAATGGAACAGATAAACTAACCGAACAGTTCGTATACTATAATTTTCATACGTACCTCGCAGCAGGTGCGAGGTACGGTCTTCAATAATTACAACAGTTACAATTACGCACGGAAGGAACTAACCTGTATGGAGTCATTACGCAAAAGACTGGATTCACTGCGCAAAATACCAGATTCGCTGTGCCGGATGCGCCTCTCAAGGACACGGCTGATCATGGGCGGATTTCTGATTATCATTCTGGTCGGGGCGTGTCTTCTGATGCTGCCCTTTGCCACCAGAAATGGCGAGCAGACCACCTTTCTCGGCGCGCTGTTTACTGCTGTCTCCTCTACCTGTGTGACCGGTCTGGTCGTGTACGATACCTGGTCGCACTGGACAATGTTCGGGCAGCTGGTACTCCTTACCCTGATCCAGATCGGCGGACTTGGTTTTATCACCATCGGCAGCTTTGCCATGATTCTGCTGGGGAAAAAAATCGGCCTGGCGGGACGAGAGCTGATCCATGAGAGCCTGAGCACGCTGCAGCTGCGCGGGAGTGTCCATCTGGTACGGCACATCGTCTGCGGCACACTGCTTTTCGAAGGATCTGGAGCCATTCTGCTCTCTATCCGCTTCGTGCCTCAGATGGGTCTGGCGAAGGGGATTTACTATGGGATTTTTCATGCCATCTCCGCATTCTGCAACGCAGGCTTTGATCTGATGGGATTCCGGGAGCCCTATTCCTCCTTCTGTGCGTATGCTTCCGACCCGCTGGTCAATCTTGTTCTGATTTTATTAATCCTGATCGGCGGCCTGGGCTTCATTGTCTGGGAGGACCTGCTGACCAACCGCTGGCATTGGCGCCGCTATGCTCTTCAGACGAAAATCGTCCTGACCGCTACCATCGCGCTGACGGTGGGAGGCACCATCCTCTTTCTGATCAGTGAGCGGAACAATCTCTTTGCGCAGATGGGAGCCGGGGAGCGGTTCTGGTGCGCGCTGTTCTCCAGTGTAACCCCCAGGACAGCCGGTTTTAATACAATAGACACGGCAGCTCTGACCAACGGCAGCAAGATTCTGACCATGTGCCTGATGTTTATCGGCGGCAGCCCGGGCTCCACGGCCGGCGGCGTCAAGACCACCACGATCGTGGTCATTCTGCTCTATATCCGGGCCTACCTGCTGCGCAACCAGGATCTCACCGTCTTCCAGCGCAGACTGGGAACGGACGTGATGAAACGGGCCAGCGTGGTTGTATTTATCAATTATTTTCTGGCACTTACCGCGATCCTGATCCTGCTGATCGGACAGGATCTGCCTCTGGCGGATGTTCTGTTTGAAGCCTTCTCCGCAATCGGCACCGTAGGGATGTCGACCGGCGTGACCCGCGAGCTGAACACCCTCTCCCGCATTGTCATCATGATCCTGATGTTCCTGGGCAGAGTCGGCAGCCTTTCCTTCGCGATGTCCTTTACCGAGAAAAAACGTCCCGGCAAAATCCGCTATCCGGAGGCGGAAATCATTGTTGGGTGATTGATCGTAACTGTTCAGTACCTTCACAGTTACGATTTATGCGCCATAGCAAATATCGTCTGATAATTCACTTTATATCAGCATAGGAATACAAAAGCAGTCATTCCTGTGCCCGCCCATGAGTATCAGATTTCTGTACCAGACTTTTTATGTATCACGTTATCGGCATCCTATGATAATTGGAAATAGGAAATCAAGTTTATCGTTTTTATCGTTTCCAGCAGACTATATTCAATCACACGACACACAAGGAGGCAAGCCATTATGAAATCTATTTTAATCATCGGACTGGGAGATTTTGGGCATTATCTGTGCCGGGATCTGGCAAATTTAAAGAATGAGATTATGATCGTGGACCAGGATGAGACTGCTATGGAGGATCTGCTCGATATCGTCTCAGACAGTCTGATCGCGGACTGTACCAGGGAGAGTGTCCTCAAAAAACTCGGCGTAGACAATTTTGACATTTGTTTTGTGTGCATCAGCGGCAATTTCCAGTGCAGTCTGGAGATCACCAGCCTGCTCAAGGATCTCGGCGCCAAATATGTGGTCAGCATGGTGCGCAGTGAAGTGCACGCAAAGTTTCTGCTGCGGAACGGCGCGGATGAGGTCATTCACCCGAACCGGGGCGCTGCAATGAGAGCCGCTGTGAAGTACAACAACGACCACATTTTTGACTACATCGACCTGAAGGATGGCTATTCCATCTACGAAATCACGCCCATGAAGGACTGGGTCGGCAGGACGATCCTCTCCTCCGACATCCGCGCCCGGCACAGCCTCTATATTGTCGGCATTATCAGTTCGGACGGGCACACAAATTTCATGCCTGATCCGCAGACCATGATCCGGGATGGGGATCATCTCATGGTGCTCGCGCATCGCGATACGATTGATAAGCTGATGAAGAAGATGCGGTAAAAATCGGACAGGGAGAATTTTTCTCCCTGTCCGGTTTTAATGATGCACAGAGCCGGGTAAGGAATTTTGCGGCTAAAGCCGCATCCGGCTCGTGCAGCGGATAGGGGGAGAGGGCTCCCCTATCCGATTATGTCTTTCAATTAATAGCCACGCGTCTTCTGCATTTACGTTTTCGAGCTTATTGAACTTTGTATCCGGAATCGATATGCTTCGCCTCATCCCACTGTTCCCGCTTATACGCTGTTGTCTTTTTCCTCCCATAATGAAAGGAACTCTGATACAAGTACTTTATCCCTTTTATCTGTGCATTTTGCAAGTAAACCTTTCTCATCCCTCAACATATCTATTGTGAGATATATGCCAAATTTCTTATTCAGGCGCATGACAGCCTTTATAAGTTTTTTATCTGCCAGTATGCCCGCGGCTGCCATCATTTTCTCTATACCTACCTGCTCCCTCTGCTCCGCTTCCACGCTTTGGTATATGACTTCTTTATGTTTTGTATCCTTATCTTCCCTTACAATTTTTATTATTTCGTAACGCTGTGGCAGATTACGGTAAAAAGAGTCTCTGTCACGATCATTCTGATAAGTTGTCATAAAAGAATTGCAGTGATAAATGTCTTTTCCCTTTTTCGATTTAACAAGCCCAAGATGCAGAATTTTCTTCCCATTCTCATGCACAAGCAGATAATCACTCTGAAATTCGGAATCCCCGTTCTGTCCCTTTTCATACAGGTACAACCTTGAATAAGAGGAAAACATTTCCCCTAATTCTCCAAGATTATCCAGCTTTCTGTAAATCATCTCCAGCATTCTGCGCTGTTTTTCTTCTGTCTTATAATATTTCCGCACCAGTTTCTCCACTGATTCCATTGTGATACGCTGTTTTTTAATTGCATAAGTACCATAGTCCCCAGAAAACTGGTTCTTTTTCCCCAGATACTGCAATCCCATTAAATGTGGTATCTTAGTCTCTGAATTTGTAAGGTGGAGGATACGCTTCTGTATATGAATATAATAGTCATATTTGCATAGCACCTCTTTTGTATCCTGAAAAATCTGCAAAAGACTCTGCATAGTTTCGTCCCTCCGTGAAAAGAAATTGCCTGAGCGGTTAGACTCAGGCATTACATTTCTTTTTGAATTGCAATTCTGGGAGCAGTCCTATGGTAATTCCATAGGCAGAGACGACCTTTGTATTTGTATTGCCCGCAAAGTCGGGACGGGTAGCTCCTCTCTATCGCCGCAAAAGCACTGAAGCTTTTCATTACACGTAATCTATCATGCTTCAAAGAAATTGTCAATCGTTTTTCTGCCCTTTTCTCCTCTGGTGAAATGAAAAGAGACTGTTCAAAATCCTTTTACAGCACCACGCCATCCTTGAAAATGGAAATCTCCCGGCATCCGTGCTGCTCGCTCAGAGTCTGGCGTCCACCAGCAATCTCTATCACAAGCTTTAAGAGCCTATCTGCCGCGGCGTCAAGCGGCTCTCCGTCCGCGACGGTGCCCGCGTCAAAGTCAATCCAGCCTTTCTTTTTTGCGGCCAGCTGGCTGTTGGTTGAGATTTTTACCGTCGGCGCCGGTGCACCAAAGGGGGTGCCGCGTCCGGTTGTAAAGAGGATCAGGTGGGCGCCTGCCGCCGTCATTGCGGTCGCAGAGACCAGGTCGTTGCCGGGACCGTACAGCATATTCAGCCCCTTGGTCACCACCGGATCGCCGTATCCGATCACGTCCATGATGGGCGCGGTGCCGCCCTTTTGTACACAGCCGCAGGATTTATCCTCCAGGGTCGTAATGCCGCCCTTTTTATTGCCCGGACTCGGGTTTTCATAGACCACCTCGTTGTGGCTGAGGAAATAATTTTTAAAACCATTGATCATGTCCACAGCCTTTTCAAACACCGTCTCATCCACACAGCGGTTCATCAGGAATCCTTCCGCACCAAACATTTCCGGCACCTCGGTCAGCACGGTGGAGCCTCCCCGGGCGGTCATCATATCGCTGAAACGGCCGACCGTTGGGTTGGCCGTGATGCCGGAAAGTCCGTCCGAGCCGCCGCATTTCATGCCGACCACCAGCTCACTTACCGGGATCGGCTCTCTTGTAAACTGTGCCGCATACTCCGCGCACTGCTCAAGAAGCTTTCTTCCCGCCTCGTATTCATCCTCCACATCCTGACAGGTCAGGAATTTCACGCGGTCTGCATCATACTCTCCCAGCTCCTCCAGAAACTGTTCATGGGTCAGGTTCTCACATCCCAGGCTCAAAACGAGAACCGCCGCCGCGTTCGGATGCCGTGCCAGCGCTGCCAGAAGCTTCCTGGTCTGCGCGTGATCTGCGCCGGTCTGGCTGCAGCCGAAGGGATGGGTAAAGGCGTACAGGCCGTCGATGGTGCCCGTCACCAGATCCTGATTTTCTTTTACCAGATTTTTCGCGATATCGTTGACGCAGCCAACGGTCGGAATAATCCAGATTTCATTGCGGATCGCCGCACGGTCATCCTTTCTGCGAAAGCCGGAAAACGTCTCTGGCGCCACCGGCTCCGGATAGTGCAGGTTCGGCTGATAGGTGTACGCTACCTCGCCTGAAAGATTGGTCTTTACATTGTGCGTATGCATCCAGGTCCCCGGCGCCGCATCTTCCGTCGCATGCCCGATCGGGAAGCCGTATTTTACAACATTCTCACCGTTTTTGATCGGACGGATGGCGATTTTATGGCCCTGCGGAATGTCTTCCAGAGCGGTAACTGTCCCCAGGTCTGTCTCAATCGTTTCCCCCTTTGCGACCGGGTGAAGTGCGACCGCGACATTATCAATTGGGGAAATCTGTATTGTTTTCATCGAATTCATAGTAAATTCCTCGTCATGTTCCTTCCGTTTTTTCAACGTATAAAACACCATTCAGAGCTCACCACGAACCGTGAGAATTCGTGGTGAACCATTTTCAAATGAACCATATGGAGTGATCTCCATACCACGGATTCTTTCCATTACAGGCATGCTGCGTACGCTGCCTTTGCTCCTTCCGTGCGGATTTTCTTTAAGATTTCCACAACCTTTGCTTCCAGTCCGGCAATCGCGCTCAGATCCTGCCCCCACATCTTTTCATTTGTCAGGACTGCGTGAACCAGCGCTTCCTCGCTGTCGTTTTTATGCTCATAATAGAATTCCAGCGCCCAGCGGTCGTCGCTGACCGTATAGGTAAGGTCGTCCAGATCGGCCGCTTTCCCTACAGCCGGGCGGCGGCAGATGAGGCCTTTGTCCGTCAGCTCCTGGATGTCGCTGCTGTAGAATGCAATGTAGGCTGCCAGCGAGGTCGTCAGGCAGATCGGCAGCTCGCCCTTCAGCGAAATATATTCCAGGAAGGAAGGCATATTGCGGGCTTTCCACTTGGAGGTCGAATTCAGGGAAATGCTCATCAGCTCGTGATCTACGAACGGATTGTTGAAACGGTCCTGTACGGCCGAAGCGAACGCCAACAGATCGTCCTTATCCAGCGGAAGGGTCGGGATCACCTCGTCGTAAAGCATCTTATTCATGAAGCCCTTGATGGTCTCGTCGTGCATACAGTCGCGGACAATGTTTTCGCCTGCCAGATAAGCGCCCAGCACAAAGCCGGTGTGCGCGCCGTTCAGGATGCGGACCTTGCGCTTTTTATACGGGCTCATGTCCGGTGTGACAAATACTTTTTCCTTCAGCCCCGCCTTCGCGAACGGAAGGACATCATTCAGAGACTCATCTCCCTCGATGACCCACAGGCCGAACACTTCACCGACGTCAAGAAGCGGATCTGCATAACCATGGAACTCTTCAAGCGCCGCCACTTCCTTCGGATCGCGCACGCGGCCCGGAACGATCCGATCTACCAGAGAACCGCAGAACGTGCAGTCTTCATTGACGTATTTCCGGAAGCCGTCCTCGAGCCCCCACTGGTCAATGTACTGGTTGACACATTTCAGCAATTCTTTTCCGTTGTTGTCAATCAGCTCACAGGCCAGCATGATGATCCCCGGCTTGCCTGCCTGATAACGGCGAAGCAGTACCTGAGTCAGCTTTCCCGGAAAGCTCGACGCCGGACGGTCAGAGAGCTGGCATACCGGATCATAGACAATACCGGCCTCTGTCGTGTTGGAAACGATAATCTCCAGATCATCACTCTCCGCCACCTTCATAACCTCTTCAAAATCCTCGTCCTCATACGGGTTCAGGCAGCGGCTGACGCTGGAAATTACCCTTGCGTCGTCCACCTTCTCGCCGTTCTGGCTTCCGCGCAGATGCAGCGTGTAGAGGCCCTCCTGTTCATTGATCAGCTTCGCGAGTCCGCCGCCGATCGGCTGCACAAGAACGCATTTTCCATTCCAGCCAGCCTTTTCATTTGCCAGATCAAACCAGTAATCCACAAACGCGCGCAGGAAATTGCCCTCGCCGAACTGCATCACCTTCTCCGGCGCTTTCTCCAGAATATAACCGGTGTAGCCAGTTTCCTTCAATACTGCGTAATTTAACTTGTCCATGATAATTTTCCTCCTTCATTTGCTGTCAGGCCAGCAGGCAGATTTTTGCTTATAAAACTATAAAACCACTTAGCAGCCCGATTGTTAATCTCTTTATCATTCATTTTATAAATTTTTTGTGAATCTTTTTTGCAAATCTTTTCTGGATATCTTTTTTTGAATATCTTTTGCAGATCCAATCTCACGTCTGTAATCACCTTTTACGCGTGAAATTTTATGGCAATCGATATTCTTTTTTTAATGCTATTCTATAACCGTCGAAAATGTGAACCGTCATTATCGTTTGATGTCATAATTCATATTCATCAAGTTGCGGATGGTGGAAACATCGTCCGTGATGTTCGCGTCGCCGCGGATGGTATGCTTGATCGCGCTGCTCGCCACAGCGAAGTTGATCATGTCCATCGGCCGGTAATGATGCATCATCGCGTAGATCAGGCCGCTGGCAAACGCGTCCCCGCCGCCCACGCGGTCCAGGATATTAAAGGTAAACATTTTGCTCTCGAATGTGTGACCCTCATACCACATAAAGGCCTTCAGGCTGTTCTCGCTGCCGCTGTGCGCGTAGCGGACATGACGGGCGATGCACTTGAGATTCGGGTAGCGGTCCACGAATGCCTGAAACACCTCGTCCTGCTCCTCATAGGCCGGGCGGAAGGGAATGTCATCCTTGATGTCGCCCTTGCTGTGATCATTCTCATCCTTCCAGAGATGATAAGGCTCGATTCCGAGCAATACATCCACGTAAGGAAGACATCTGGTGCAGAAATCCCGCGCCTCCTCCCAGCTCCAGAGCTTGCTGCGGAAGTTTCCGTCAAAGCTCACCGTGAGTCCTTTTTCCTTCGCGGTCTGCAGACTGCGCAGGATCAGATCCTGGCAGTTGGCGCCCAGAGCCGGTGTAATTCCGCTTAAGTGCAGCCAGGTAAATCCCTCAAACAGCTCATCCAGATCAATATCGCTGAAGTCAAATTCCGAGATCGCACTGTGCTTCCGGTCATAGGTCACCTTACTCGCGCGGATGCCGTATCCGGTCTCCAGATAATAGCTTCCCAGACGGTGTGTCGGGGTCTGCTCCGGCGTGCTCAATATCACCGGCGTGCAGTGCACATCGTTGCTGCGCAGCATGCGGATCGCGCTCTTTCCCAGACTGTTGTTCGGCACCACCGAGAAAAAAGTGCTGTCAATGCCCAGATTCGCAAGTGCAAGAGCGATATTCGCCTCGCTGCCCCCATAGCTGGCCTCAAACGACGTCGCCACGCGGATTTTCTCGTAATTCGGCGGCGTCAGACGCAGCATAATCTCACCGATTGTAATGAATTTTTCCGCCGTATCCCGTTCCGTAAGCAGCGGATTTTTATGTTCCATACGCTTTTCTCCTCCTTCCAATATTATACAAAGCAGACCATTACACTCATAAACTCATCCCTGCCCGGCGCATCTCCGTGTAGGCCAGCAAGAACGGTCCCACGCCCTTGGCGTCATCCTTGACCACCGGCTCCGACATGTAATAGTCGTAGGTGCCCGGGCGGTTGCCCTTTCCGCCAAGTCCTGCCACCAGACAGATGCCTCCCAGATGCAAATTGCCCTCTTCGTCCTCGGAAAGGTACTTTTCACAGACGCCATGGAACGCTTTCACACCGTACTCCTGATAAGACTCCGGCAGAAATCCGAGCCGCACGCCCTTTAGCAGCGCATATGCCAGAATGGAGCTGCCGCTCGTCTCCAGATAGTTTTTCTCCATGCCGCCGAAGTTGACCACCTGATACCACATGCCGCTCTCGTCCTGATATTTCAGAAGCGCGTCCATCAGATCCAGGAACATCCCCTTCATCCGCTCATAAGGCTCGCCTACAGACGGGTCCGCCTTATCCAGCGTATCGAGCAGCGCCATCGAGAACCATCCCAGTGCCCGCAGCCAGAAATTCTGACTTAAGCCTGTCACACGGTCGCACCAGAACATCTGCCTTGAAGAATCCCAGGCATGATAATAGAGGCCGGTCTTCGGATCGCGCATATGCTCCTGCACCGTGAAAAACTGCCGGAAGATATCGTCATAATTCTGTTTTTCGTGGAACCTGGTCTCGTACTCCATATAAAACGGCTGGCACATATACAGGCCGTCGAGCCAGACCTGGTTCGGATAAATATTTTTGTGCCAGAAGCTGCCTTCCTTCGTGCGCGGCATCTGCTCAATCTGGCTGTACACCAGGTCGATCGCCTTGCGGTATTTCTCCTTGCCGGTCAGGTCGTAAAGCTCAAACAGGGTCTTCCCCGCATTGACATTGTCGATATTCAGCTCCTCTACGGAATAGCCGTCAATCGTCCCGTCCTCGCGTACCTTCGCGTCGATAAATGCGTCGGCAAACGCAAAATATTTTTCATCCTTTGTAATGGCATACATTTCAAGAACTGCCTTGATCATACAGCCATCGATGTAATTCCAGTTGGATTTCAGCCCCTGCAGAATTTTTTCAATATTCCACGCAGGCCGGTCCGGTGTGCTCCGCTCAAGCAGTCCGTCTATGTATTTTTCAATTTTATCCACGCTCATTCCTCCCTTCTTTTTTCTGTCCAAATCACTTCCGGTACCGTTCTCTGTCCTTTCCTGCCCAGACTGCTCCCGGCACCATTAGCCATCCTTTCAGCCCAGGCTGCTCCCGGCACCATTGGCCATCCTTTCAGCCCCGGCCGCTCCCGGCACCATTGACCGTCCTTTTCTGCACGGAGTGCTCCCGGCACCATTGGCCATCCTTTTCTGCACGGAGTGCTTCCACCTCACCAGATTGAACCCTGCCAAATAGAATACTCTTCTATCCTTTCAGCGATGGATCATTTTCTATCCCGTCACTGCCTGCATTTGTCTCCGGGATTTCCCGTTCCTGCGCGTATGTCACCAGTTTTTCCTCCGACATTTCAAAATCATCGGATACTTCAGCATCCTCTTCCGGTTTGATATATTTTTCAAACGCTTTCCGCTGGTAAGCAGCGATGCAATAGCCGATCAGCCCAAACCCATAAATAATCGTCAGATAATTCGCCAGCTGCGTCAGTGTGTTTACCCAGATGAACAATGCCATCAGCAGCACCATCTGGATGGTTCCCCTCAGATTGTGAAGCGAGACGAAGAATGCGTAGCGGATCGTCGACTTGACCGGGTTGACAAATTTTGCCTGTACGCCGAATACATACAGCAGTGAGAGCAGATAAGGAACCGCGATAATGCCTGCCCCGCACTGCAGTACCATGCCAAGGCTGCCGCCCTGCTGTCCGCCCAGGATAAAATCCGCCACGAGCAGAATCCCGGCGAGCAGATAAATCAGAAAGATCGCGGTCGCCTGCTTAAAGTTCTGTGCAAAGGAATGAAAAAAATTCTTATACCAGTACCCTTCATTTAGCTGCAGCTTCATGCTGCTGTACATCAGAGCCGTAGTCGCTGCGCCCATCGTAAAGATCGGCAGAGAGCAGAGCACCCAGACCAGATTCAGGAGAAAAATCTTTCCTATCTTGTCCACAGTTCTCCATACAGGGTTATCGATATCAAAAATTCTTTCAAGCATTGCTGGTTCATCCTTCCATCTACGAGTCTTTTTGCGTTAATCCACTCTCCCCACACTCCGCTTTTACTCACACCCTCGGTGATGAGACGCATCTGCAGCACTTACCTGTGCATCACAAACGGAACTCCCATCTATAAGCATCTCTCATTTTTCAGACCTGGCACGCATCCCACAGCTGCTGGATATGCTCTCTGGCCTGCACGGCATTCGCCGGCACGGTGTCCTCCAGCGTCGCGTGAATGTACGGTTTTCTTTCCTTTATAAAACGGATAATCCTGGAATAGTCCATCTGCCCGGTTCCGGCGGCAGTGGAGATCAGCTGATTGCCTTCCACCCGGTAATCCTTCAGGTGCATCACCGCGACATCCTCACCCAGCAGCTCGATTGTCTCCGCAAAAATCTCATCGCTGTTCTGATAGTTGCTGATATCCAGCAGGTTGACCGGATCAAAAATAATCTGAAGGTTGGGGGAATCGATTGCGTCCAGCACCTTTCTCGCCCGCTTCGGTGTCGAGACAATGTGACGGTATACCGGTTCAATTGCCAGAATGACGCCCATCTTTTCCGCATATTCTACCACAGGACGTACATTTTTAATAAAAAGCTCCAACGCCTCCTCCGAATGGCAGGCCTCTTCAAAGCGGTACTCCTCATTCGGCGCTCCGGTCTCCGTGCCGACCACGCCCGCGCCGAGCTGCGCTGCAAAGCGGATGTTGGTCAGATAACGGCGGGTCGTCGTCTTCAGGCTCACCGGGTTCGGATTCGCCAGATTCAGGTAGCAGCCCAGCACTGCGATATCCAGCTGATTTTCAGCGAAAAGCTTTTTTAAATACATCGCATAGCCGGGGGTGAGCGCCCCATCATCCACCGGATTTTCCGAGATCACCTTGCCCAGAGCCAGATGTGCGCAGGAAAATCCCTGCTCATGAGCGGTCTGCAGCCGTTCGGCAAGCGGCGCTTCCTTAACATCATGCAAACGAATTCCTATCTGCATTCTATGTTCCTCCTTTTTACGTTGTTAACTCGTACTTTTCTTTCATGCCTCTTCAAGCAGGCACTCCATCCTGATTCACTTCGCGAAGGAATATCCCATGCGAAGCGTGGGATGCCCGCGCCCCGCAATCAGAGATTGGGGCTTATCCCGTCCGAAGGACGAGGATGCCACCCCGGCGAGGGGGCATAACCCGGCGAAGACGAACCAACCTAGTGAATGACTTCGTCCACATCGTGCAGCTCGAACAACTCGCCCTCGCAGCCTTCGATCTTTACATTATCAAGAACCAGCCGTTTCACATTGCGGACGAACACGCCCTTTTTGCTGCACGCATCCACGCCCTCAGACATAATCGGCACATCGCTTTTGGCATCCGCAGCGAAAGAAATTTCGATGTTCCGCATCTGGATCTGCTCAATCTTCTGCTCCGGGAGGCCTTCGAACCAGAGTGCTGCCACGTGGCAGTCCTTCGCATGAATGTTTTCAAAATAAAACCGCTTCATGGACGGCGTCCCGTCGTCCACCGGATATTTTTCGCGGGAGCGCACAAACTCCGTTCGCCCGTCCGGATCGCAGAAATAAAACGCATTTGCCGTAAACGGCGACATTACCTGATCCATCTCAAGGTCGTGGAAAATGATGTTGTCGAGCACTGCGTCTTTTCCGCGTCCGCGCCGCGTTTTGATACGCAATCCGCGGTCCGTATGGGAAAACCGGCATTTTTCCACGACCAGTCCGTTGACGCCTCCCGCCATCTCGCTGCCGACCGTGACCGCGCCGTGTCCGTTTTCCATCAGGCACTGATAAATATGGATATTGGAGGAGGGCGTTTTGTATTTCCGTCCCATATAAATTTTCCCGGACTTCACCGCAATGCAGTCATCTCCGAGGGTAAAGCGAATTCCGCAGATCGTGACGTCCCGGCAGGATTCCGGGTCAATCCCGTCCGTATTCGGGGAAACCTGCGGATTTTCAATCGCAAAATCGCTAAACAGCAGCTGCTCACAAAAATATGGATGCACCGTCCAGGAAGGACTGTCATGCAGCAGCACTCCCTGCACACGGACATTTTTGCAATGGTTCAGAAACAGCAGGCGCGGCCGCCAGGCCGTCACCATCACCTTCTCATTTTTCCACCAGTTCTCATACGAGGCTGCTCCGTCGATGCTGCCCTCCCCATAGATTGTGACATCTGAAACATCCACGCCGGTCACAATCCCTGTGAACATTTTCTGTGGATCACCTTCCCAGGTGCCAAGCTGAAGCTCCTGACTGCCAGGTGCTCCGACTGCAGGTTCCGGGTATCCCCGACCTGGGCTGTCCGATAAATTCAGCCTGGAAGCCACGTCGCTTCTATCAGCAGCCGGCGCAAGCTCAGATTCATCCTGATCCAGAATCTCTTTTCCCGTACTCCGGATCGCTCCCGGGAAAATCGCGAATTTCGACCGATCTGTAAATGCCATGATATGAGCGCCTTTTTCCAGTTCGATATTCACTCCGCTCTTTAAAAAGATACTCGTAATCCGATAAGTTCCCTCCGGTATCCGCACACGCCCTTCCCGCGGGCATGCCATAATCGCGGCCTGGATGCAAACCGTATCATCCGACTCGCCGTCTCCCTTCGCACCAAACTCCCGGACATCCAGGGTGAAAGATTCCCGGTCTGTACGGAACGCAAAGGAACCAAGCGTCGCACCATGCAGATCCTCCACCAGAATCATGTAGTCTGTATCCGGTTGCAAATGATAGAGGGAGGTAATCACTGTGTCCGTCCGTTTGACTTCTTCCCCATTTTGCAGAATCCGATAAAGCTCTTTCGTATTATATATCCCGCCGTCGTCAAGTTCAAGAGTCACACTTCTGGCGGTTTTCATTATAAGGCGAATATTCATGAAAATTTCCTCTGACTGGCTGTCAGCTACAGCACTCTCCCCGGCTCAGTGATCAAGCAGAAGGCGGCTTGTCCACTCCTGATCTGCACGGTTACTGTGTACCAGTGGAACACGCACACGTTAGCCCCTCGCCGGGGTGGCATCCCACGCTTCGCATGGGATATCCCTCGCCGGGTTATGCCCCCTCGCCGAGGTGGCATCCTCGTCCTTCGGACGAGATAAGCCCCAATCTCTGATTGTGGGGCGCAGGCATCCCACGCTTCGCATGGGATATTCCTCGCCATCCTGCGCTCATAGAAAAAGGGATGACAGGAACTGCCACCCCTTTGGGAGAGTAACTGTCCAGCATATTTGAAACTTTACAGTTACAATTGTTCGTAAAAACCTCATCCGTCCGAAAAACCCGAAGGCCTTCCTTCAGCCAAACTATAAATCAGCCCTTGACGCCGCCAGCAGAGATACCGTCTACGAACTTATCCTGCGCCAGGAAGAAAATTACCAGCGACGGGATAATCGAAATCAGGGAAAGTGCCAGTACACGGTTCCACTGGAATCCGGAATCCGCATCCATAGACAGCTTTACGAAGATTGCCAGCGGATATTTTGCCGGAGTATTCACATAAAGCAGCGGTCCCATGAAGTCGTTGGACGACCACATGAACTGGAACAGCGCAACGGAGGTGATCGCCGGGGAAAGCATCGGAACGATGACCTTGGTCAGTGTCTGCACTGCATTGCATCCGTCGATCTTTGCCGCCTCATCCAGATCCTTCGGCACGCCGCGCAGGAACTGAATCAGCTGAAATACAAACAGCGTATCCGTCGCGCACAGGGTCGGCACGATGATTGGCAGATACAGCTTGGAGTCCACCCAGCCAAACTTGGAAAACATGATGAACTGAGGAACGTTTAATACCACCTGCGGCAGGAACAGCGTCGCCATCAAAATTGCAAAAAGGATATTATGTCCCTTGAACTGGAAGCGTCCAAATCCATAAGCAGTGATGGTAACGGAAATAACCGTAAAGACCACCTTCGGAATTACATAGGAATAGGTATTGAACATTGCTTTCCAGATATTGATATCGCCGCCGTAGCTGCTCATCGCGGCCTTGTAGCCTTCCAGAGTCGGATTCTTCGGGATAAAGCTGATGCTCGAGAAAATCTCCGCGTTTGACTTAAAGGTCGCACCCACCATCCAGAGCAGAGGATAAACCATAATAAAGCCAACCAAAATCAGGACCAAATACCTCAGAAAAGTGGTAATATTTCGCTTGGATTTACTTTGCGCAGCCATACTTTAGCCCTCCTCATCCGAATAGAATACCCAGTACTTCTGGGACAGAAATGCGATACCTGTGAAGATCATCAGAATGACGAACAATACCCAGGCCATTGCACTGGCCATACCCATGTCGTACTGCTTGAACGCGCTGTTATAAATCAACAGCGAGAGCAGTGTTGTAGAGTTTCTCGGTCCGCCGGAGGTGATGATGTACGGTCCGTTGAACTCCTGGAATGCCTGACAGAGCTGCGTCACCAGGTTGTAGAAAATAACCGGCGTAATCAGCGGAACGGTCACTGAGAAGAACTGACGCCACTTGCCTGCTCCGTCAATCGAAGCTGCCTCATAAAGATCTGCCGAAACACCCTTCAGGGCAGCAAGGAAAATCACCATGGAGGATCCAAACTGCCATACACGCAGAAGGCAGATGACCATCAGAGAATATCTGGTATCACTCAGCCAGCTCGGGCCGGTAATTCCGATCAGTGCAAGAGCTCCGTTCAGAAGACCCTCGTCACGGAAAACGGCTTTCCAGAGAACTGCGATTGCCACAGAACCACCCAGGATCGAAGGAATATAGTATATAGTACGGAAAAAGTTCACACCTTTGATCTTAAAATTCAGTATGTATGCGACAAAGAGCGCGAAGATCAGCTTCAGCGGCACTGTGATAAACGCGTAGCGGAACGTGATGCCCATCGCTTTCGTAATCTTTGATGTGGTAAATACATCGATGTAATTCTGCAGCGTGCCGACAACACTGATTCCGTTGAACAGGTTGTAATCTGTAAAACTGTAAAACAGAGAAGATCCCATCGGATACAGCTTAAAAATCAGGAAACCGATCAGCCATGGCAGGATAAAGAAAAAGCCGATATTATCCTTGCAAAAGCCTTTAAACCCTTTTCTTTTCACCTTGTGCGGGATCGCATTAGCATTATTGTTTTTTGCCAATTTTCTTTCCTCCCTCATGTGTCCTATTGAAAAAGGGGGCTGCCATTTCCCAACAGCAGCCCCCTTAACTATGAACTACTTATTTGTGAACCACCAGTCTGTGCGTCACTTATTTGTGCGTCACCTGTTTGTGAGCCACTTAATTATGCGTCACACTTATTTGTGAGTCACGGATCTGTGTATCGTATCACGATTCATCAGCCAAGTACGTCGTTGATGCCGTCAATGAGAATTTCAGCAGCCTCTTCGATGTCATAATCGCCATAGCTCAGACCAGCCATCACATCATAGTAAACGCCGTCGCTGCTCTTCAGTGTAGAATCCTCGAAATACGGATCCAGAGCGTTGCTGCACCATGCCAGAACCTTGCCGTTTGCTTCTACGGTGGTCTCATTCAGAATGCCAGCATCAGATGCTGCTGCAAGAGCAGATGCGGATACCGGAATACCTCTCTCAGAGCCAAGGATGACAGCTGCATCAGCATCGTTCATCAGGTAGTTGAGAAGCAGTGCGCACTCATACGGATGCTCTGTTCTCGTGCTGATCGCCCAGCCAAGAGAAACCTTTGTGTAGCCTCCCTGATACTCGCCAAGGTCTGTCAGATAATCGCCAACTACAAACTCGCGGCCTTCCTCAAGAGCGCCCTCATACTTCGATGCGGAGGAATCCCACTCGAAGATACCTGCGTAGTGACCATCGATCCAGTTCATATTCTGATCCAGAGAAGAAGCGCCGTCGCCGGTGATCTTCGCGATGGTCGGTGTTACATGAGCATCCTCAAGGCTCTGGATGAACTCCAGACCTTCCTGGATCTGCTCAGCCGTATACTGAAGCTCGCCGTCAACTACCCAGTCTGTGCCATAGACACACTCCAGATAGTAAACCATAAGGATCATTCTGTCATACTCGCCAAGAGCGATCGGATAATAGCTCTCATCATAAGCAGCAAACGCCTCGCCGCATGCAAGCAGGTCTTCCAGAGTCGTCGGGATCTCTACGCCAACCTCATCAAAGGTGGTCTTGTCCCAGTAGAAGATACGGCCGGTCATGGATGCCGGAAGCGCTGCCAGAGAACCGTCGGAAGCCTCGCACATCGCCAGATAAGACTCACCGATCTGATCCAGATCAATCGTATCTGCGTAATCATACAGGTTCAGGAAAATGGAGCCGTCGGAATCATACTGGGTGATCCAGTTCCAGTTTACCTGGTTGATATCCTGCTCAGTGCCTGCCACGAAAGCGGTAGCCATCTTCTCTTCCCAGCCGTCCCATGCGGAGTAGGTAGACTCTACCGTGATCCCCGGATAAGCTTCCATAAATGCGTCGATCGCTGCGAGCGTCGCCTCATGTCTGGAATCGCCGCCCCACCAGGAAATCGTGAGCGTACACTCTTCGTAGTCAGCTTCCTCTGCGCTTGCTACTGGAACCATGGAAACTGCCATAGCGCCTACAAGTCCGATAGCAAGTACACGTCTTAAAGCATTCTTTTTCATTCTTTTCTTCTCCTTTTCACGTGATCTGAGGGCCCCATGCCCACATGAGCTAATCATAACACAGGTCTCAACAAATTGCACTACTTTTTTCAAATTTTTTTCACAGATTTTTTATATCCTGTTTATAGTTTAACAAAGTTTTTATTATTTTTTATTTATTTTGTCTGCTGTGTCCCGCGGCCGAACATTCGCTAAAAAATCCGGACATAAAAATCTGCTGCACGATTAAGGTTAAAACGGTTGATTGTAGAGTAAGAATAAGGTATAATAAATGTGAAAGAAGAGAATCCGATATTCTATGAAAAACGAAGTCCGGTCTGCATTGCAGCAAACAAGCCTGTTCCACTGAAACAGGCCAGAATGGAAGGAGGAATATTATGACTCTGGAAGAACAAAAACAGATAGCCATTGATTATTATGTTAACCTGATTCGAATTAAGGCCGCTGAAACAGCGGAGAACAAAGAACTGGAACGACAAATCAAAATCGCAAAATTAAAATTATCTACTTTTGCTATTGATTTGTCTGAAATTGAAGCAATGTTTTAATCGATATCTTTCTTTTAACCTGCCCCCTGGCATCAGTCCCAGGGGGCATTCCTTTTAGTACGGCCCGGCAATTCCGTACTCTCTGCGAATCCTCCTCACAAAGACAGCCGCAACAATCACGGCGAGCAGCCCGCTCGCGATATTGCTGACTGCCATCACGATCCCGGCGCTGACACTGCCCAGATCTGTAAAATGCTGCAGTCCCCACAGTACCGGGATGCGGAACACAAAGACACGGCAGAAATTCATCACCAGCGTGATTTTTGTCCTGCCAAATCCATACAGAAGCGCCATCACCGCCGCGTTTACGCCGAGAGGAATCGCGCCGAGCGCCTCCCACCGGTAAATTTCCTTAATCATTACTGCGAATTCTTCGTTGCCTTCCGCGAAAAGAGACACGATCGGATCCAGGAAAAGCAAAGTCGCGCTCACCAGCACCAGGCCGACCAGACAGTTAACCGCAAGCGTCCACCGGAAGGCCGCAAGCGCCCGCTCCGGCTTTTTCGCGCCGAGATTCTGGCTGATCACCGCCGAACCGCCCGACTGGAAGCCGTTTTGCGGATTCGTCGTAAAGCCATCAATATTATTGGAAATCCCCAGTGCGCCCACCGTCCATGTGCCGTAGACCGTGCTCATCGAATTGACGATAACCTTTCCCATAGAAAAGGCCGCCTTCTCCACGATCACCGGAAAGGACAGGGAAAGCATCGGCCCCAGGACTTCTTTTTTCACAGAAACTGCCCGCAGCGAAAAGCCGAACGCGCTGCCTCTCTGGTTCATATTAATCAGCGCGGCAGCCAGAAGCAGTCCCTGTGAAGCAATCGTCGCGACAGCAATCATCTGTATCCCGCTGCCCATTCCATAGACAAACAAAGCCGTCAGTGAAAGCTTGGTCACGATCACAGCCATGTTCAGATACAGGATCCGCCTGGAATTTCCGCGGGAGCGCTCCACGGCGATATAAATGCTGTCAAAAAAGGAAATCACCAGGGCAAACAGCTCCAGTCGAAAATACACGGTCCCTTCGGCGAGAATTTCTTCCGGCGTATTCATCAGGTGCAAAAATACCCGTGCGAAGGGCACCAGCACCAGCAACAGTGCGCCGCCCAGCACGGCGCAGAGCGCGAACACCGTACTCACACGCTGCTGCACCAGTTCCAGATCATCCGCCCCGTATGCTTCACTGATTTTCATCCCCGCCCCGACTGCCAGACCGCCGCCGATCGCGGAGAGCATCAGGTTGATCTGCGACAGATAAGCCACCGTAGATACCGCCGTCGCTCCGATATGGGAGGCCATCATCGTGTCGAGAATCTTGAACAGCTGGTTCAGGCTCTCATAGAGTGCAAGAGGAAAGCCGACGTGCAAAATCACTTTCCACATCAGCCCCTCCAGGGAAAATTGTCGAAATTTTTCATCTTTTGAGGATAATTCTGCCTTCATCGTTCTGTCTGATCTTCCTCCCTCGTTTTGCAGGTTTTATCCTGACCCACCGCTTTACCAGTTCATCTTCCATGCCGCTGTTTTTCTGCGTCTCCTTCGATTATCGTTTTGCAGTTTCTTCTCCGCTGCTTTTGCTATAATACTTTCTTAATTTTTCAGCATAACATCAATGACGCAATGTCTTGTATCCAAAATCTGGTATTCCTTCCCAGCGTCTGCGCAGCGCGTGCGCCGCCAGCTTCGGCCTGCGGTCGCGAGTCAGGATGCCTTTTTTATTGCCGTCCACGCGCATCGGTCCCTGAATCGTGGCAAAATCCGCAAAATTCCAGAGCTGTTCGCCGATAAAGAAGGGACGCTTGTCTATCTCCGCATTGATACGCAGATAATAATCCGCCTGATATTCCTCGCTGAACATTTCTCCGTTCGTATTGTGAATCCCCGGATAGGTATCCGCGCCGTACTCGGTGAACATCACCGGCTTGCCCTGCTTTTCCCAGAAATCCAGCTCGATGTTCAGCGCGTCGCAGGCCGCGTCCAGATCACCACCCAGGTTGTACCAGCCATAATAGCGATTGAGGCAGACCACGTCCATCGTCCTGGTCGTGAGATCCTTCTCATAATTATTCTGGCAGCAGACCAGCGTCACCGGCCGGTTCTGCGGATCCAGACTGTGCGCCAGCTCATAGAGCGGAGTGAAATAGTCGTGCGCATCCTCCGGGAAATTCTCCAGATCCGGCTCATTGGCAAGCGACCACATGACTACACTCGGATGATTTTTGTCCCGGTCAATCATATCCCGGATGACATCGCGGTGATGCTCGTGAATCCGCATCGCCTGATAAGGGTTCGTCGCGCTGCCCGCGCCGATGCCGACCGCCGGCGTCTCATCAATAACCACAATACCCTCGCGGTCGCAAAGGTCGTACATCTCCTCCGCATAGGGGTAATGGCTCGTCCGGAAGGAATTCGCATGCAGCCAGCGGACCAAAGAAAGATCCTTGACGTTCAGGCACGGATCCATACCCCGCCCATGAAAGAAGCTATCCTCGTGCTTTCCAAATCCTTTAAAATAGAAAGGCTTTCCGTTGATCAGAAACTCGGTCCCCCGCACCTCCACCGTGCGGATGCCGAATTTCTGCTCATAGACATCCTCTCCATATTCCACATGCATGGTATAGAGATAAGCCGCGCCCGGGTTCCAGAGCTTCGCGTTGGAAATGACAAATGTCCCGGTCAGTGTGCCGTCATCTCCAGTCCGAACGCCATCATCTCCGGTCAAAATGCCGTCATCTCCGGTCAAAATGCCGTCATCTCCGGCCATATCTGACGCAAGCTCTGCCACAATCTTTTGTGTCTCATCCAGAATTGTGATATGAGCGCGTGGCAGCGTCACAAGCTGATCCGGCACAATCTGGTCCGGCTCATGCCTGTCCGGCACACACCGCTTCTCTGTTATGTGCTGCTCCGGCAGTTTTTCTTCACTGAAAAATTTCACATAGTTCTGCCCGGTCTGTGCAGCATTTCCGGTCTGTCCTGACGTTTCCGCCTGTCTCCTCCGAGAATTATTGCAGGTACAAGCATCTGCATTTTCATTCTTCAAAGTTCCCGTCTTAATCTGGTATTTTACAATTCCATCCTCTTGATCCACATCCGTGACAATGCTGATGTCCCGGATATAAGATCTCGGTGTCGTATACAGCCAGACAGGACGAATGATTCCCGCGTAATTAAAAAAGTCAAAATTTGGCTTGTTCTGCGGCTTGCAGCGCGTCTTTGCCAGTTCAATCGAGGGAATGCCCGGATTATCTGAGCCGAAAAATGCTACGGAATTCTCATTTCCCACCGGGAGGGTCCCGTAATTCACCCGGTTGTCCACCGCCACAGCCAGCAGATTTTCCCCCAATTTCACATCGAAAGAAACATCAAATTCGAACGGGAGGAAGCCTCCCTTGTGGCTTCCCAAATGCTGCCCATTCAGGTATACTTCCGCCTGGTGCGTCACCGCGCCAAAGCGCAGCACTATCCGCTCATTACTCATCCGCCTGGGTACCGTAAAGGTTCTCTGATAAACCACCCATCCATAGTGGCTGCGCAGATTCACGTCGTCCTTCTGGTCATTGTAGGACGCCGGCACCGCCATAGACATCGGATGGACAAGCGGCTTTTTCACCAGCTGTTCCTCGTAAGAATCGGCTCCCGCCGTCTGAAAATCCCAGATACCGTTCAGTTCTACTCGCATGCGGCTTTCATTTAGTTGTGGGTACAACATTTAGTTTTCCTCCTCTGTTTTATAACTCGAATAAACCGGAAATCTTTTCTTCTATCTGTCCTTCCATCTTCCCATTCTGCTTCACAATCCTGAGCGTTTTTCCATGCCATGGCACGCGCAGGACAAAGTCCGGACACTCCGGTATCCGCGGCGGAACGAATCGCAGGCCAGCGATTTTCCCTGATACCGCGCAGAACGGCTGACTCGCTTCGTTAACTGCTTCGGATTCTGTTCTTAAATTCTGCGAACCGATTAGCTTACATCCTCCGGCATCTGCCCCCTGACTTCTCTGACCCGCATTTTCCGGATCCGGGTGCAGCCCCGCGATCTCCTCAATAAACAGAGGAATAAATCCGCTGCTCCACCCATGGCAGAGGCTAGTGTTCCATTTCTGATCCTTCCCCCAGGCCTCGAAGGACGCGCTCGCTCCCTCCCGGAGCATATTCCGCCAGCCATAGGCATCCTCCCGGGTCATCAGCCGGAAGCAGACGTCCGGCCTGCCGATTTTGGCCGCACTTTTCAGCGCAAAATAAGCAGGCAGCGCACCGCAGACCCGGCCGGGAGTCTGTAAAAGAGTAAGATAAGCGTTTTCCGCTTCCTGCGGCAGCAGTCCAAAATAAGCCGCATATAAATTCGCGTGAAGAGAACAGTGCTCACTCTTTTCACTGTCCGCAAACAAACGCGAATCCTTCCGGTAAAATGCCGCGTGGTATGCCTGCGCAATCCGCCCCGTCCTCCCGGTCACAGGCAGTCCGAGCAGCCGCTCCATCTGCTCCTGCATCTGATTTGCCCCATACCAGAGTGCATTTATGACATTATGGCAGCCCTCACCTACTACCGGCCGGGTCAGTGCAAAATCATACCCGTCACGCAGGTTTTCCGGCCAGTCCACAAGGTTCCACAAATCGCCCACATTCTCCAGCAAACCGTCCGGGCGCTGATAAATCAAAAACGATTCCGTCAGTCTTTGCACCGCCGGATAACAGCGGGCCAGATACTCCTGATCCGCCGTAAACTCATAATCCGTCAGCGGCAGCAGCGGAAACAGCAGCGAAAAATCTGCAATCTCCTGCATCACGCTCCCAGGTGCGACCGCCATCATCGATGGCGAAATTCGCTGCGAAGCAATAAAATCGTCCATGCATTTGCGCAGCAGCTCCGTAGTCCCAGTCAGCCATACCTGCGAACGCCCGGTAATCAGCGCGTCCCCCAGATACTGTCCCTTTTCGCGGGTCGGACAGTCCAGATATCCGTCCTGTGAGCAGCAGCGCACCGCATTTTTGCAGATTTCAAAAATCTGCTCCAGTTCATCACCACTCTTTAGTGAGCAGGCATCTTCCTCCATCGGATAATGCCGTACCCAGGCAGATACTTCGCGAATTTTGACCGATTTCGGATAAATCAGCTGCACATAGCGAAATCCCTTGTAATCATAGGGATGGAAACGGCTGATCCCCTCCCCCAGTGTCCAGATCTCCTGGTACGCACATCCGCAGCGCATGTTCCAGCGCACGTTCAATTGGTTGATATTGTAACTATTTTGTCTGCCCGGCAGAGCATCCGGTATTCCTCCGTCAGATGGCCGTGCGGTACGTAAGCTTCCTATGTCGGCAATTCGCGTGTCATCCACTGCTTCTGTGCCGGCAAGCTGCGCAGTATCAGATCCTTCTGAATCTGATGGCAACGCAGTATTTTTTGCCTCTTCCAGCTCCTCACCATAACGGATCACCACCTGCGCTCCCGCAGGTCCGGTTGCCTCCGCAAGAATCGCCCCGGTAATCTCACGCCCAAAATCCAGCAGCTCATTCACCAGGCCATCCCCACGCGTAGCGTCTTGTAATGGGATGGCCGACCTGCCGCTGAGCGCAGCGAAGGGGCACTTCCTTGGCAGGCCATCCCCACGCGCAGCGTCTTTGAGTGAGGAGGCAGCACTGTCCAAACAAGGAGCGTTTCTATCAATGGCGGCGCGGTATGCCGCCGAGCCCTGGTGTGTGGGCGTTTCCATCGGCCTGCCGCCGGCGCCCTCTTCCAGCGGCAGGCGTGTCCCCCTCGCCAGACGGCCTCCCGCACTTTGTGCGGAATATTCACTGACCGGAGCGAAAGCGGAAACGTCAGCAAGAGGACGCGTCCAATGCGTATGCGCGACCGGACAGATCCTCTTCTCCTCGAGCATCCGGATCGGCCGCGGCATCATCTTATAATCCGCCCAAAGTGCCGGAACCAGATGCCCCCAGGATCCCGCAGCGGTATTCCTGAGATCATCTACATCAAACTCCGGTCTCTCCCAGCCCTCCGGCCAGCAGTGGCTGTCAAAATTCTCCAGAAACTGCGTATCGTAGCCGACTGTTTCCCCACTGTAAGCTTTGCAGATCAGATAGCGCCAGTTCTCATCGCAGCGCACCAGCTCTTCCCAGGAGCGTTTTCTCCGCACAGAGACCCACACGCCAAAACGCCCGTCTCCGCTCGTCCATGACCGGCTGATTCTTCCATGATAGTACAAATGCAGTGCAACCGTAATCTTATCCTTATGAGCCCCCATTTTACAGTCCGGACCGGAATTATCGATACTTATGTCGTTACTCATTCCCGCCGCACCCCGCAGCGGGGTGCGCGGCGCGGGTTTGACATGTAATGAACGATCATCCTGATCCGTCATCTGCGATCCGAAAGGAACCGCAGGGTTTTCTAGCGGATAGCTGTCATAATAGCAGCAGTCCGACCAGGATGCCGCCGGTCCCTGCCCCTGATAGACACCGTCAATCCACAACTGATAATGATCATCTGCAGCTACCAGCAGCTCATATTCATCCGTTCCAGAGTCATAAGTGTCTCTGGCGCCTGTCTGCTCCGGCGCAAATCCTTTCCGGTAGCTCCATTCAGATACGGAATCTGTATTCCCGCCCGGCAGGTCAATCACACCGCGCACCAGTACATGAAAATTCTCCGGTGCGTCCGCCCGGGGCAAATTTTCTGCCTCCCTCTCCCGTCCGGAAACATTCACCTGCTGCACGGATACCCACTCAGGAATTGTCATCCAGCCTGATGAGTTCATTCTTTTATTTTCGTAGTTTGTTGTCATAAAATGTTTCCCAATATGCTAAACTATTTTTATACGTTCAAAGCTGTTCAACCGCGGAAATTTCATAGAATTTCCATGTGGGGACAGTGTTTCTTTCGTCTCTGCAGCCTCATTTATCAGCTATCCGTCATTTTCTGGTATAGTATAGCAAAATGCGGTGGAATTTGGTAGAGCTATTTTGCAGAAATGTCCCTTCCCGCCAGCGCCTCCCGGTCCAGCACATACACCTTCCGATAAGCGCAACGCACCCATCCGTTCCGCTCAAACGTTTTCAGCACCTGACTTACCGTCGGCCGGGCCATCCCCAGACACATGGCAATTTCTTCATGAGAATAAGGCAGGCACTGCTCCGTAATCTCTTTATCCGGATTATCCGTCTCTGTTTCTTCCAGCAAGAAAGCGGCAACCCGCTGATAGCGATCCAGAAACCGCCAGGAATGAAGCGCATACGACAGATGATTCATGGTGGCAGAGCAATGCTGCAGCACTTTTGTCAGAATTTCGGGATTCCTGCACAGACATGGGATCAGCTGCTCGATCGTGCAGCAGATCAGTTCCACCTCCGTGACCGCTCTGACCGTAGTCGGACGTACACTTTTGCTCAAAAAGGAGGATTCACCAAAGAGCCGTCCTTTTTCAACAATCTCTATCGTCAGCTCCTCTCCATCCGGCACCGCGGCCAGAACACGCACACGCCCGCTGCGGATAATGCACAGCGTATTCGCAGCGTCGCCCTCCAGATAAATAATTTCATCGCGCGCATAGCGGCGCCGGTATCCCACTTTTGAGAGCACATCCATTTCTTCATTAGAAAATTTAACAGGTTCCATCTTTTTCTCCAAAAATGTCATCTAAATTACATTCAGGATAGCATATCCCGAAGTATAATACAACAGGCAGTTCGGGATACTATAAAATACTTTTTTTAATAAATGAAGGTACTAAGCAGCTGCAATTACAGGCATTTTCTTCAGGCTGCGCAATACTGCATGTTCAGTCAGCGGCAAGATAAACAGTTCAGACAATGACAAACCAAATCCCCATGCCCCGCCTTGCGCGGCACCAACATGAATGAAACAAGTGC
>JAJQFO010000231.1 GCA_021201095.1 Lachnospiraceae bacterium | reverse complement strand
CTGCAGGATATGGATAGAGCGGCTTTTGACAATCCAGAACAGAACGCAGGCAGAGCGGCTTTTGATAATCCGGGACAGAACGCGGGCAGACCGGAACCCTCTTATCCGGATGCAAATTCACCGTCTTTGCCGTCTAATGAAATGGCAGGTGTGAGGCCGGGGATGGAATGCATACCCTCTGAGCCTGAAGTGGTTCATAATGGCAGCATGTCGTCTTTAGAACAGGGATCCGTTCCGAAATCACAGGAAAGTGAAAGTGAAGCAAAGCAGCATGGAAACGTGCCAGATGGGCGAACGAAGACTCCGAATGGAGACGAAGCTATATCGGATGCAGATGGGTCTCTGATAGATGGACATGAAGTGATATCGGACAGGCCGAACCATGAAGAAATGATGCCAGATGCTCTGCAGCGTAAAGGGAAAAATACAGAACCAGCTGGTATTGCCTCTGATGTGTATTCCGGCGGCATCCTGCAGGAAATATCTCTTAATAAAACGGACTGGAGGGATGAGAATAAGGCAGCTCCCGGAGGGGAGGTGGATTGATGGAGGAAGATCATACCGGGCGAAATGCCGGGTCCCCAGAAGAGGGGCGAAATGCCGAACCACCAGAAGACGAACGAAATGCCGGTACATCAGAAGACAGTGGAGGTAGATTTTCGGATTTTTCGGAGAATCTGGCGCAGTCAATGCAGGCGGCTCATTCCGTGTTATCCGCCGCATCTGCCGGGATGGAGGCCGCTGGGAGCACAGCGGGGGCGGCACTTGGAGGGCCGCTTGGCGCAGTAGTTGGGAGCCTCGTTACCAACAGAAAGATATGGAAAATAGCGGCGGCAGTGTTTGCCGCCCTTTTTCTTTGGATGTTCCTTCTGGTCAACATGGTCGGGATTATCCTGTCCTACCTTGGATTTTTAAACGCGGATGATTACGCAGGCCAGGCACAGTCAACGGAGCTTTCAAATGTAAAAGCGCGGATTGAGGAAATCTTTTCGGACGAGAGCCAGAAAACGGAAGTTCTGGCACTGATCGAGGGAAAGCGTGATGAGGTACTTTCTGAAATTACTGCGGACCAGCAGGAAAAGTATGAGGGGTATATGCTGGCGGTGACGGATGAATACGAGAGCCGGCTTAAAAACAATTTAAGCCATTACCTTGCGGTGCTGCTGGAGGAGACATGGGAGAACACCACCATTTCTTCGTTCCTTGGGTATTTCGGCCAGTATGGGAATCTTTCTACAACACTTACCTCACCGTATGACGCTTACTTTCAGGAGGCAGCAAATACGTATCAGGTTCCCGTGGCGCTTTTGCTTGCCATGGGGAAGGTGGAATCTGAGTATAACCCGAACATCGTATCTTCCGCGGGGGCAATCGGCATTATGCAGCTGATGCCGTCCACGGCAACTGCCCTTGGAGCAACCAACCCATATGACCCATATCAGAACATTATGGCGGGGGCAAAGTATGTCTCCCAGCTTCTGGATATGTTTTCTGGATATTCGAACTGTCTGGAACTTGTGATAGCTGCTTATAATGCGGGGCCGAATGCGGTGATCCGCGCCGGATATCAGGTTCCTGCCTATACGGAGACGCAGAACCATGTAAAAAAGGTGATGGGTTATCTGACGCTGTATGCGGAGGGAACGGATTCGGAAACCGATCTGGAAGATGCAGGCGGAGACAGCGGCAGTGGGGAAACCGGCGGCAGTGATGGCAGCGCGGAGGATACCAGCGATGCCTTTGCGCTGCTTATGATGGCGGTATCTGAAAACCTTGATGATTTCTTTTCCTGGTCCATGACCGGGGAGGGCAGCATTGAGCGGGAAGAGATCCATTACTATGTTCGTTATGAATCCGGCGCGGAGGAAGTAAGCATAGAGACTTATGAATCGGAAAAGGAAAATGGCGCGGACGCTTACTGCGAGACCGTGACGGTGGAGGAAAGGACAGCCGATTACACGCTTGCGGTTGCGCTGGATACTGCCGTGAGCGCAAAGAGCAGCGGATATTCCTACAAATTTGTGACAAATGAAAGCATTTTTAATAAGATGCTCTTTGCAATTCAATATCTATCGGGTGGGGTATCGGCGGCAAAGAAAGCTTTCTTGTCATTGTTTAGCTGGACGGATTTTGTGACGGGAGGTTCTGCTTCCGACTCTTATTATGGAAGCATTGACGCGACCGGGGATACAATCACTTACGATACGGTGGGTGATTGCGTAAAATCGGTCACTTACTTTAACCAGACGGAAGAACCGTGGGCAAGCATTACCTATGGGAGCAGCACGATCAGACGTTCCGGATGCGGTCCGACTTCCCTGGCGATTGTGATCTCCACATTGACCGGAGGAAACGTGACGCCGGAGATGACCGCAGCCTATGCGATCAGCAACGGGGAATACGTTGCGGGCGTGGGGACCAGCCATTCTTTCCCGACGAACGCGGCAAACCACTGGGGGCTTACCTGTGAGCGCGTGGGGAAAAATCAGATGGATTATGTGGTCAGCTCTTTAAAAGCAGGAAAACTTGTGGTGGAAATCTGCGAAGCCTATACGATCACGGGAAGCGGCAGCGGACACTTTATCGTATTAACTGGCGTAACACAGGAAGGTTATATTACGATCGCGGACTGCGCAAGCCGGGAGCGCACGGCAAAGGTTTATTCTGTTGAGACCATCCGCTCTTATGGGCGTGACCTGGCGGACGGGGCATTCTGGATTATCGGAAAATGAAAAAAAGCTGCGGCCTTAGAAAGACAGGATCCTCTGCGGAAAAGTAAGCCAAAAGAGGGCAGACAGGGGCCGATGAAAGGGGTGAAAAAGACGAAACAAGCAAAAAGAGTGCTGGCGGCAGCGGGAATGCTCCTGCTGCTTTTTGCGTACCGGTCGTTTGCTGACGATGCCGGAGAGGAGAGCGGAACGGAGACAGCAGATACTAAATGGGAGAACCTGCCGGAAGTGTTTTCCTGGCAGGATGGACAAGGGCTGGATAAGGATGGGACGATCTTGGCGGATACCTGGGCTTACGATATGGTAAATGCCGCAGGAAAGTATGTGCTGTTTGATGAAGCCGGCGCGGTAATCCGCAGGCAGGATAAGGCTTGGGAGGAAAGCCTGTCGGAAGATTACACTTCGACAGATGCCGAGCCCGGGATCTTTATGCTACGCTGCACGGTACCGGATGACTTTTCCGGAGCGATTCAGATTACATTCACAGAAAAAAGTGGATGCACCTATACGTACGATCTGAATGAAGAAAACCTTTATGCGGGCAATCTCGCTGTGCCGGAAGGCAGCTATACCGTTTCGGAGGCTGCAGCCAAAAGCGGTACGGAGGAGTATGCGGTTTCCTTTTCAGAGGAGACTTTTGAAATCGAATCCGGTGCATATGTTCTGGTAAATCTGGGACTGGAAACCGTAGCAGCGTTGGAGTGAGCATGTTGGATGAAACGAAAAGGGGTGTGACAATTGGCTGGAAAAGTGGATGTATACCGGATACCGCCGAATTTCGCGGAGGAAGGAACGGTCTTATCCGGGCGGCTGAAAATGAGAAACGCAGTGGAGACAGTGGTCCTGGAGGGACTGCTGCTTTATGTCCTGTTGCTGGTGGATGCCGGGATAAAAACGAAATTGTATGCGGGAATGATCCTGCTGATCCCGTGCGGGGTATTGTCACTGCTCGGCATACAGGGGCAGAGCCTTTCATTGGGCATTTACCATTGCCTGAATTTCATAAAAAGGCGGCGTGTCCTTTCAGTCCCAGCGGAACGGGAGCGTTTAGAGCATAACCGGAAGATGAAAAGCAGGGCCAGATATAGCCGTAAGGCGGAGGGAGGTGGAAAAAATCGGAAACGAAGTGGAAGTATTGAAACAGCAGCTGCGCGAGGCAAAAAGGAACGAGCGGCTAAGAGAACGGGAAAGGAAGAAAAACGCACGGGAAAAAAGCCAGCGGGAAAAGAAGGAGGCTCAGGATGCGGCCAGGCGGCAGACTGATACAAACGATTGCCCAGGGGATGCCGGTTTCCTGCCATTGAGCTGGGCAGCGGCATACCTTCCTGTGGATAAGATTAAAAACGGGATCATTTATACAACGGACGGGCGGTATGTGAAGATCATCGAGGTGCTCCCGATCAATTTTGCCCTGCGCAGCCCTCCGGAGCAGCGGAGTATCCTTGCTTCTTTTCTGGGGTACCTGAAGATTGCCCCGGATAAGCTTCAGTTTAAGGTGGTCTCCAAAAAAGCGGAGGTTGAGGGATATGTAAGGAAAATCCGGTCGGAGCTGGAACAGGAGATGGATCCGCACTGCCGGATGCTGCAGGAGGACTATATGCGCCTGATCAAAAGCCTCGGCACCAAAGAGGGAATCACAAGGCGCTTTTTCCTGGTATTTGAATACAGCGTGCCGGGGAGCCGAGACCCTACAGATAAAGAGATTTTCCAGTATCTTAACAATCTGGCGTGGAACGCGCGGAAATACTTATCTTCCTGCGGCAATTTGGTGGTGGCACCGGAAAATGAGAGCCGGTTTACGGTGGAGATCCTGTACCAGATTTTAAATAGAAGGACGAGCGTTTCGCATCCGTTATCCGACCGGATACGGGAAGCGGCCGACTGGTACATGCGGGAAAACGGGAAGGACAGCCTTGCCAGGATGCCCGCAGCCGAACTGATCGCCCCAAAGGAACTGGATTTTAAGCATGCCGGTTATGTGGTGGCGGATGGCGTGTACCATGCGTATTTATTTATCCCATAACACAAATACCGCCCGCGGGTGACGGCAGGCTGGATGTCGTTGCTGATCAACGCCGGCGAGGGGATCGACATGGATCTGTTTGCCTACCGGCAGGATAAGAAAAAGAGCATGGATCGGATTGGCAGGGAAATCCGGCTGAACCGCTCCAAAATCAAGGACACCTATGATACGAACCGGGATTATGACGACCTCTCGGAATCCATACGCTCCGGTTATTATCTGAAAAACGGGCTTGCGGGGAATGAGGATTTTTACTACATCTGCATTCTTATCACCGTGACCGCGGGGAGCGTAAAAGAGCTGGACTGGCGCATAAAGGAACTGAACAAGCTGCTGGTTTCGCAGGATATCAGCCTTATGTCCTGCACCTTTCAGGAGGAGGAAGCGTTTTTATCCGCGCTTCCTTTTTTGAACCTCGATAAGAGCATTTACCAGAGGGCAAAGCGCAACGTGCTGACCTCCGGACTGGTTTCCTGCTACCCGTTTATCTCTTATGAAATGTCCGATAAGGACGGAATCCTGATGGGGGTCAACCGGCTGAACAGCTCCCTTGTGATCATTGATATTTTTAACACGGCGATTTATAAGAACGCGAATATTGCCATCCTGGGGACGTCCGGTGCGGGAAAGACCTTCACGATGCAGCTGATGGCACTCCGTATGCGGCGAAAAAACATCCGGGTATTCCTGATCGCGCCGGATAAGGGGCATGAGTTTGCCAGGGCGGCGCAGAACATCGGCGGTGCCTATATCCGCCTTTCGCCCGGTTCGCCGGATGGCATCAACGTCATGGAAATCCGTGGTTCCAAAAGCGGGGCAAACGACCTGCTGGATGGGCAGGTGGAAATGCTTTCCGAGCTGGCGCTTAAAATCCAGAGCCTGCATATCTTCTTTTCCATTCTGGTGCCGGATATGACCTATGAGGAAAAACAGCTTCTGGATGCCGCCCTGATGGAAACCTACAGAAGAAAAGGGATCACGCATGATAATAAAAGTCTCTGGGATAAAAACAAGCCGGGACGGTATAAAGAGATGCCGGTGCTGGGTGACCTGCACGATGTCCTGCTTGCCAGGCCGGAGACACGCCGCATGGCAAATATCCTTTCCCGGCTTGTAGATGGCTCCGCCTCTTTCTTTAACCGGCAGACAAGCGCGGACACCGGCAATAAATACGTCGTGCTCGATATCTCGGAACTGTCCGGGGATCTGACGCTGGGGATGTTTGTCGCCCTTGATTATGTGTGGACGGAAGTAAAACGGGACCGGACGCAGCAAAAGGCAATCTTTATTGACGAGGTTTGGAAACTGCTGCTGAACGAAAAAACGGCGGAATATGTCCTGGAGATTTTTAAAACCATCCGCGGCTACGGCGGCGGGGCGGTCTGCGCGACACAGGACCTGGTGGACTTCTTTGCCCTGCTGGGCGGCAAGTACGGGAAAGGAATTTTGAGCAACTGCAAGATGAAGATCGTCCTGAATCTGGAGAGCCGGGAAGCAGAAAGGATCCGGGAGGAACTGGAGTTATCTGAAGCCGAGACACAGGCCGTGCAGAAGTTTGACCGTGGGAACGGCCTGATCTGCGCGAACAGCAATAACCTGCTCGTGGATTTTCGGGCAAGCGACCTGGAGCGCGACCTCATAACGACAGACCGGAAAGACCTTTTGCGGCTGAAAGACCGGATTGAAAAATACGGGGACGCGGCTTACGGGCAGGGCGTCGATGGATAAATGTGCCGACAGAAACGGATAACGGGACAGAAGATGTATGCGTATGGATTGCGTATCCGTATGGAATGGCAGACGGAAAGCAGAGATATGCGGTATGCGTAATAAAAACATATTCCCGCGAAAGACAGGAATAGGGAACCTAATCCGCAATGCGTATAGATTACGTTTTTATCTGGGGCGTCAGTAAATAATCTGCCGGGTGTAATACGTAACGATTACGCTTTACCGCTTCACAGGGGTTACACGTATTAGAGGGATTCACGCAGGAATTTATGTGTTGAACGATGCTCCACAGGGGGTTCCGTAATACGCATTCAAAACGTATTGAATGCGTGATGAATACGTAAAGTTTCCGTGGCGCGGGGTGCTGCAGTCAGATGGTATATGGATGAATGCGGAATACGTTTTCCATACGCATAGATTACGTTTTTTATACGCAATCAGAAACGTTAAAGATCTGAAACAACGATTGGTCAAAATGAAAGAAAGCAGGTGGGCAGATAGATGGAAAACCGGAATATCCAGAAAGAAACAGAGGCGGATCTGCAGCGCCTCGTCCGAAAATATAACGTGCTGTCCAAACGGCAGCTGTATGCGTATTTTGCACTGGATGGCAGGGAAGGGCGCGTCGGGAGGGCATTAAAAGCACTCGAAAGGGAGGGCATGGCCTACATCCTGGAGGGGATGGTGGCGGCAAATGAGACATCTTATAAGGCCTGGGAGCGCGGACGGGAACAGGCATTTTGGGTGCTGCTCTCCCTGATGGGGCAGATGAAAGTGGCGGAGCATTTTCCCGTGTCTGCAGAAGAGCATCCGGTCAGGATCGTGTTTACTGCGGATGGCGGGTTATACGACATCCTGTATGTGCCGGAGTCGGACGTGACGCTTACAAACCGGCTCTACTTGGGCGGGAAAAAGGAGGAGGGTTCCCATGTGATCGTGGTGGAATCCGCCGGCTACATCCGGCAGATTCATGTAGAGGATACCATTGGCTATGCAAAAGTGAAAGAAGGTGGAGAAGTCGAATACTACAAAAAGACAGCCTGACTATATATGCCGGGTAGAGAACAACGGGAATGACCGCCTGCAAAAGCAGCTTGATTATGCGCAGCGGCTTGCGGGGGAGGCGGAACAGAGGATTGCGGAGGCACGGGGGATTTTGCGCTCCTGCCAGCGCCGGGGCGTGGGAGCGGGGGAAGATCTGAACACGCTGGTATTGGAAGCAGAAAAGAACGCGGAATTTTTGACAGACCGGCTGCGGGCTCTGGAGATGGATCTATCCTATGGGGAAAAAACCACCGCGTTTTTCCAAAAGGAGATCGTAAACATACACGGGATCACGGTTGATTTTGCGGATGGGATTTTGTCGGTGTCGCTGCCTGCGCTGCTTCCGCACCGGAAAACAGCCTACACGGATTATCTTTATAAGCCGTTATCCTTTGCGATTCGGGACTGGAGGAAAAAGCGGCTTGGTATGCTGCAGGAGATGCCATTTTTTGAAAGGGCGACGGTCTGTTTTTATCATGATTATGACCGGAACCGGGATGCAAAAAGGATCCGCGACCATGACAACATTGAAGAGAAGCAGGTCCTCGACCTGCTGGCCGGATATTTTCTGCAGTCAGATAGCGGGCTTTACTTAAACACCTATCACGAGACCCGGCAGGCGGATGCGGACCGGACGCGGATTTTTCTGATGAAATCGGATGTGTTTCCGTCATGGCTTGCCTCGCAAAGGATGGGCACAGAACATATCGAAAAAAACGCCTGAGTATCTGCTTTCAATTTCGATATGGAAAAACCTTAATAAAAGCAGTAATTACAGGCGTTTCACGGCTTTTCGGAGCGGAAAAAATGCCCAAGTATACCGTGGATAGGGTCAGAATCGTATCGAAAAAAATAAGGAGAGGAGATGATGGCTCTGGAAAAAAGTGAGTTGCTGCTTCGGGCGATCGCCATGAACGGAGAACTGCCCTGTGAGGCCGCGGAGTACATTCTCCGTTCCCGGTCGTATACCGCTGCCCTTATCACAAAGCTGAAAAAAGAGGACCTGATCAGCCTTCGAAATAAGGACGGGCTGAAAGGATACGTGCTCCGGTCAAAAGGGAAAAAGAAGTTGCTTACCCTGGCGGGCACGGAGGGGAAAGACATTCTATCCGGGGAGATGGAAAATAACCGTCCGCGTACAGATTTGCAAAAGCGGCTTCGGCTGCATCGGATGGCGTATTCCTTTACGTATTTTTACCGGATGAATGTGCCGGTATTTCCATCCGATAAGCCGCCTTTTCCGCCGAAGCGATCGGATTCTAAGCAATCTGATTACAACGATGAGAAAAAGCTGCCTGAAAGAAATGGGATGGCTTATTTCAGCGCGTCCGAGGTAAAGGCAGGCTCTGTTCAGGTCAAAGGCTCCCGTGCGTGCGGCATGCTGTTTGTCCACCAGACGGCCTATGTCGTTTACCATACGATGGACCAGAGGATGAAGTGGGCGAAAAAAATGGAAAGCTCCATGCGAACCTATGCGGAGACATGCCTTTTGGCAAACGGCTATCTGGGAGATGTGGACGCTGTCATGATTGGGAAAGACATGAGAATGATGCTGACGCTTTTAGAGAGCGATGGCGGCATCAAAAACGACATCTACCGCCCGGATGATGTTTATGAACACGTCTATTATTTTTCAATGCAGGACGATGGAAGGGCGCAGATGATGGTATCCCTGGATGGGGAAATCCGTGAGCGGTTCCGCAGGTTTTTAATGCAGCCCCGCCATGCGGGCGATACCCAGAGATACCCTTGTGCGGATGGCTTTGATGAGCAGGGGAGGCCGGTGTACATCTGCTGCGACCTGGAGCTGCGCCATCTGATATGGGTAAAGCAGGAGATGGAATATAAGGGAGCCGGGAAATATATCTGCCTGGATTATCAGGCTGGACAGCTGAAAATTTATTTTGGAGAGGAGGCAGAGGCGTTACCTCTTTTGCCGGGGAAGGTGCTGGAGCTGGTCAGTGGCTGGCGGTAGCGGATCACAAACCGCTACTGGAGGGAAAGGACCGTTCCTGCGGCAAAAAGAGAGCCTTTCAATCAGATATGGGGAAAATGGGTTTTGATACAGGAAATGAAATCGTAGATCAGGCAGCGGAGTTTGTGCTATCGCAAGATACGATTCCGAAAAATATAATCCCGGAAAATACAATTCCGGGAAACACAATCTCGGAAAACACAATCCCGGCCGCATGGTTTCGGACCATCCGCAAGGCAACCGGAAAACCGAACCTCACCGCAATTATAATTCTGTCAGAGATCGTGTACTGGTACCAGCCGGATATTTTGTATGGTTCGGATGGGGAAATCACCGGAGTGAAAAAGCGTTTTGAAGGCGACCTGCTTCAGAGAAGCTACCAGCAGTTTGCGGAACGCTTCTGTATCAACAGGCGCGACGCGACAAATGCCATCGTCGCACTGGAAAAGCTGGGCGTCGTGAAACGGATTTTTCGGAACGCGCGCTTAGGCGGGAGAAACATCTCCAATATACTTTACCTGAAACTTGACGTGGAACGGTTGAAGGAACTGACATACCCGGAAGGGATGCCGGAGAGCGAAAAAAGATGCGGATGCGGTTCGGATGAATCCATCAGGGCTGACAGGTGTGCGAAAGCAGACAATCATGCCGTTGTATCAAAGCTAGACATGTCACGGAAGATCACCAGCATTAACAAGGGGCGAAGCCGTTTTCGTACAGAATCGGAGACGGTAGAGGCACCTGATTCTTCTGAAAGCAGTGGTAAGGCGAAAATGCGTGGTATCACAGAAAACGGTGACATGGCAAAAATGCGGGATATCACAGAAACTGGTGACATGGCGGAAATGCGGGATATCACGGAAACTGGTGACATGGCGAAAATGCGGGATATCACGGAAACTGGTGACATGGCGAAAATGCGCGGTATCACGGAAAACAGCGCCATGAAGGAAATGCAAAGCATAGCGGGATACCGCAATCCGGCCCAAATAAGTGAGATGGCGAAAACTGGAGATATCGCCGTAAATGGTGGTATCGCGGAAAACGGGGACATACGATGCGTGGGGTATCCCACCAAAATCGGTGAGACATCCCGCCAGAACGGTGGCCGGGTCGTGGGGTATCCCACCGAAATCGGTGAGGCACCCTGCTGGAATAGTCGCCAAGCAGTGGAGTATCCCACCGAAATTGGTGAGACCCCTCACCAGAACCGTCGCCAGGCCGTGGGGTATCCCACCGAAATTGGTGAGACCCTTCACCAGAATCATAGCCAGACGGTGAGGTATCCCACTCAAAACGGTGAGATGTATCCCGCCAAAATGTGTGACAGTAATGCAAAACCCTTTCAGGTATACCGAACAGATAATGACAGAGAGATGGATAAAGATATCAATATCGATCCATCCTATCAGTCCTATCAGTCGGAACTATCCAGGTTTCAGAAACAGATCGACTATGACTGCCTGAAGTTTGATTACCACAATGACGAGCGGGTTGATGAGCTTGTGAGGATCGCGGTAGACGCTTTGACTTCAACCGCCAAGACTCTACGGATAAACTGCGAGGACCGGCCTGCCAGCGTGGTGAAGGCGAAGCTTCGGAAACTGGACATGTTTCACATCCAGTATATCCTGCGGTGCCTGAACGAGACGACAGGAAAGATCCGGAATATGCACACCTATCTGCTTAGCACCTTGTATAACGCCATCAACACCATAGACTGTTATTACAAAAGGCTTCTGGCAGAAAACTACCGGCCGCCGCAAAGGGAGGCGTGCCCATGCTGAAAAAGACAGGGGTGGCGAGGATACTTCGTGCTGCTATGCTGTTTTTGCTTCTGGCGTTTTATGTCGGCGGTTTTTTGCAGCTGTTTTTCTCAACAATGATGGTCACGCTGAATCCGTTCCCCTGCCTGCTGGCCGGAATCAGTACCGCGGCAGGGCTGCGTTATTCCCTGTTGGTCTTTCCGGCATTTGCAGCGATAGCGGCGATTGTTATTTTTCGCGGGAATGGGAGGGAAGTTGCGGGGACGGATGAGGAGCGGAACTTTGACTATTCCGTAAAGGGAACCTATGGGACGGCAGGATTTATGGACGGGGATGAGCGTGAAGCCGTATTGGAATCTCATGAGAATCCGGCAGATGCGGAAGGGATTATCTTTGGCACTGACCCGGAGACCGGGTGCGTTCTAAGCCTGCCGATGGACTCCTACTTAAACCGCAACATAGCCGTGTGCGGTTCACAGGGTTCCATGAAATCCAGGGCGTTTGCCCGTGTCATGGCGCTGCAGTGCGTCCGGCGGAAAGAGAGCATGTATATAACGGACCCCAAATCCGAGTTGTACGGGGATCTGGCAGCATATCTGCGAAAAGAAGGGTATCTCATCCGGGTCTTAAACCTGATCGATCTGGCCTGCTCGGATGCCTGGGACTGCTTAGGGGAGATCGGGGACGGCGGCATGATCGATGTGTTTGTCGATGTTGTGATTCGTAACACGACGGATAAGTTTGACCACTTTTACGACAATACGGAGATGGATTTATTAAAAGCGCTCTGCCTGTATGTCTACGAGGAATACCCGCTGGGAAAGAAGACCTTTCCAGAGGCCTATAACCTGCTTTTAAATAAAAGCGTGGAAGCACTCGATTCCATTTTTGAACGGCTGCCGGTCAGCCATCCGGCCCGCGGGCCGTACCAGCTGTTTTCAAAAGCGGAAAAGGTAAAGGGAAATGCTGTCCTTGGCCTGGGTACCCGCCTGCAAATCCTGCAGAATAAGACGGTGCAGCAGATCACGAGCTATCCGGAGATCAACCTGGAGCTGCCGGGCAGGCAAAAATGCGCGTATTTTTGCATTACCTCCGATCAGGATTCTACCTACAACATGCTTGCCACGCTGTTTACTTCGTTCCTCTGCATCCGGTTGGTGCGTCTTGCTGACCATACAAAAGAGCGGGTGCTCCCGGTTCCGGTCCATATGATTCTGGATGAATTTCCGAATGTCGGCGTAGTACCGGATTTCAAAAAAAAGCTCGCGACCGCGAGGAGCCGTGGCATCGGCATTGACATTTTGTTCCAGAACCTGCCGCAGATGCAGAACCGCTACCCGGACAACCAGTGGGAGGAAATCCTGGGCGGCTGTGATTTCACGATGTTCTTAGGCTGCAATGATATGACGACTGCGGAATATTTCAGTAAACGCGCCGGGGAAGTCACCGTGGCGGTAGATTCCGTGCGGAGAAATTATAATACCATCCGCATGACCGATTACGTGCCGCAGTATTCTGAATCCAGTTCCGTCGGCAAACGCTGGCTCCTCCTTCCGGATGAGGTGTTGCGCTTCCCACATGACATGGCGCTTTTATACATCCGCGGGCAGAACGTGCTGAAGATCAAAAAGATGGATTACACGGCTCATCCGGCCGCGAAAGAACTGCAGCCGGAAAAGACGACGGACCATGTTCCGGCCTGGCGGGCAGACCAGGAAGAGACGGGGATGCGAAAGGAGGAGACTTTCGCATGGCACCCGAAACAGAAAGAGACGATGACGCGGAAAAATGGAGCGGCCATCCTGCAGGAAAAGACAGGAGAGACAGAAATGGTAGGGGCGAACGGAATGGCAGAAACGAGAGAAAAGACGGATGCGGGGACTGACACAGACAAGGCGTCGGAAAATCCGCTGGAGTCGGCTGCTGACATTAAAAGACAACCGAAACAGAATACAGTGGGAGAAGGAATTCCCGGGCTGAAAGCAAAAGCAGAGACAGAATCTTTTCAGGCAATGGATAGCGCGGGCGTCATCAGGGTGGAAGATTTATTTGCAGGAAAGAAGAGGTGATGGCAGATGGACATGTGGGAGAACACACTGGAGCGGTATCTGTTCCTTGCACTTATGCAGAAGGAATTTGGGATTGCTATTGATAAAGATGATTTGGAGCAGGCGGCTGCCTTAAGGAACTGCATCCATATCTACGATACTTGGCAGGTTTTTTACGGAGCGACCGGATGGGAACGGGACAACCCGGAGCTTGCGTATCCGGAATATCTGATCACAAATCGGATCTGCAGGGAAATCCATGGGAAAATCTGGCATTTCTCATGGATAGACTGGGAGGCGGAAGTGATCGGATAAAATGTTCGGGTTCAAGAATCAAAGCGGAAAAGCTGGATTGGAGCAGATGAGTATATTCTGATATCCGAAAAAACGTATTTGACTATTTTGTAAATCTGTACTAAACTTTCCAATGACAAAGACGTCGTAGAAACCTGCAGGGTATTTTACGGCGTCTTATTGTATGATGGGGTATTTTCCATCATGGATCTGATTGTAAATGTATATGGGTTTTGGCGATGCTTGTCTGTCAGAGAGGAGAGTTCAAAATGAAGATTGTAGTAATTGGCGCGGGAGCTATGGGCTGTCTTTATGGGGCCTTCTTAAGCGAAAAAAATGAGGTTGTCATGTTGGATTCCTATCAGCCCCAGGTGGATGTGATCAGCAAAAACGGGATTACGATTGAGGAGAAAGGACAGGAAAAACAGTATCCGAACGCAACGGCGTGTCTTTCCGGGGAATACTCTGCAGCTGCTGATCTTGTCATTCTTTTTGTCAAATCCATTTATACGGAAGATGCTCTTGCTCTGAACAGCGGCTTATTTGGGGAAAACACACTTGTAATGACGCTTCAGAATGGAGCCGGGAATGACCGGAAGATTGCAAAATATGTCCGGCCGGAAAATATTATCATTGGAACGACAAAGCACAACTGCGTGAACCTCGGATCGGGCAAAAGCCGGCATACAGCTTCAGGGGCAACTACGATCGGAAGCAATCACAATGCGGTTGAGAACCTGAACCGGGTAGCGGAGACACTTCGTGAAGCCGGGTTTGAGGTAGAAGTTTCAGAGGATATCCAGCGCATCTTATGGAGCAAGTTGTTTGTGAATTTGTCTATCAATACGTTCACCGCGATTACGCGGACAAAGATCGGGTTTATGGTGGAGGATAAGTATGCCTGGGATTTTGCGAAGCGGCTGGTCTATGAAGCTGTGGAAGTAGCAGAGGCTGACGGCACCTATTTTGACCGGCGTGAAGCACTTGAGAGCGTGCGGAAAGTATGTATCGACGCTGCGGACGGTTATTCTTCCATGTATCAGGATGTCATGCGTGGGAACAAGACGGAGATTGACGCAATCAATGGGGCAATCGTGGAGCAGGCGAAACTTTATGGTGTGGCTGTACCATACAATTCCCTGATTGTGGATCTGATGCATGCTATTGAAAGTGCGTACAAATATAACCAGCAGGAGCGGACATGATGGCAAAGCGAAAGATAGCGGTGGTACCCTTGTGGGATGATGAAAAAAAGAGCATCTGGATGCTTCCCGGATACATGGATGGAATCAGGGATGCCGGGGGTATCCCGGTCATTCTTCCTTTATCCAGCAGCACAGAGGATGCGCTGGAGATATTTGATTTGTGCGATGCCCTGCTTATGACAGGAGGGCATGACATATCCCCTGCTTTATACCATCAGGAGAAAAAAGAATCTTGCGGACAGGCCTGCCCAGCAAGAGATCAGATGGAGCGCGTACTGTATGAAAACGCCCTTGTAAACGGGAAGCCGGTACTCGGCATCTGCCGTGGCATACAGCTGCTCAATGTCCTGCAGGGCGGTACGCTTTATCAGGATCTGCCGACAGAATATGCAAGCGATATTGAGCACCATATGAAACCGCCTTACACCAATATTGCCCATATGGTTCAGATACGAAGGGAATCCCCCCTATATGAATTGCTTGGGATAGAAACTCTGGGAGTAAACAGCTACCACCATCAGGCAGTAAAGGAACTGGGAGCGGATCTTGAGGTCATGGCAGAATCAGAGGATGGGCTGATAGAAGCTGTGTGCCATGCAAAGCAAAAATTTGTATGGGCGGTTCAGTGGCATCCGGAATTTGACTATCACGTGAATCCGGCAAGCAGAAAGATTTTTGAAGCATTTGTCAGTGCCTCAGCGACATGATTTCTGTGTACAATTTCCGATTTCTGTATTATAATTTCCTATGTACAAGAGCCAGAATAAAACGATGT
>JAJQFO010000097.1 GCA_021201095.1 Lachnospiraceae bacterium | reverse complement strand
GTTAAAAGATAAAAACAGCAGCGGCCTTTTCAGGCAGCTGCTGTTTTCAGCATGATCTTAATTTGTCAGCCCAACCTTATTTCCAGAACGGATAGGTACTCAGGACCACCACCAGCCCCAGCACGATAAAATCGGCTGCGCCCAGCGGTTCGCGCGGCATATTTTTATAAGTATTGTTGCCAAAGCCCTTCAGCTCCATACTCAGCGCCAGCGTTTCGGATTTGGCCACCGCCCGCATGACCAGCGGCCTGATGACCACCACATACGAAAGCAGACGTTTGACACAGTTGCCCCGGTTGGAATAACCGCGGCAGGACTGGGCGTCCAGCGTGATCTCGCTGTCAGCCAGAAAATTCGGCACAAAGCGCAGCGCCGTCGTCAGCATAAAAGCATATTCACAAGGCAGGTGGAAACGGTCCACCAGCGTCTTGGCGATATCCTGAATCCGTGTCGCCGCCAGCATACACAAAAACGCCATCATCATCACCAGCATCCGCAGGCCGCCCGTCAGCGCCACCTCCAAAGGTGAGCCGAACAGCAGCTGGAATAAGATCATCAGCCCGGTGAATACCGCCAGGCCGCCGATCGCCGTCATCGTCATCCTGTCGCGCTTGATCGACAGCAAAAGTGCCAGCTCCAAAACGAGGATCGTCGTCACCGCCTTGACCGGCAGGATAAAAACCCACGCCGTCACTGCCACAGTGACGATGATCTGGGTAAATGCACTGATCCGCATCAGTCCTCAGCTCCTTTCCGCACCAAACGGCTGCAAAATTCCTCGGGTGTCGCCGCCGTAAAGCCCAGACTGCCCGCCAAAGCAGCTGCCGTTGGCCGGCGCAGGCCCCATTCCTCCACGTTATGCGCGCCGCCAAACAGCTCTGTCGGCGTACCGTCGTACACCAGATAACCATCCTTCAAAACAATGGCCCGCTTCGCATAACGGCGCACCACGTCCATATCATGCGAGATCAGCACGATCGTGATGTCCTTTTCCTCGTTCAGCGACTGCAAATACTGCATCATCCGCTCTTTTTCGATAGCATCCTGCCCATTGGTAATCTCGTCCAAAATCAAAGTCCGCGGGTTCAGCGCCAGCGCCGATGCCACGCCCAAACGCCGCTTCTGCCCGAAAGACAATAACCGTGGATAAGCGCCCGCCAGCTCTGACAGCCCTGTAGCCGCCAAAGCGGCCTCCACCTGCTTTTTGATCGTCTCCGCCGTCAGCTTTTTCGCCTTCGGCCCGTACGCCACTTCATCAAAAACCGTATCCTCCAGGATCTGCAGATCCGGGTTCTGGAACACATAACCGATCTTATCCGCCAGATCGGCCGGCTCATAATTAACGATGTCCTCGCCGTCCACCAGCACCTGCCCGCTGCGGGGATGCAGAAGCGCCATGAACAAACGGCTCAAAGTAGTCTTGCCGCTGCTGTTGTGCCCCAAAAGCGCAACAAACTCGCCGTCACCGATCGTGCAGTCGATATCGTTCAGCACCGGCAGGCCCCTGCGGTAAGCAAAATTGACCTCTTTAGCCTCCAGCATCAAGCGTTCCCCCTTCAAAACCAAGCAGCTGTAACTCCGCAGCCGCCTCAGCCTCAGTCCGCCACTCGCCCAGACTGATACCGAAACGCTGCTCCACACCCAGCTTCACCTGCCATAACGCAGGCACCAGCGAGCGCAGCTCCTCGTCCTCATACATCGTCCGCACCGCCGCGGCAAAAGTATCAGCCGTCACCAGCTGACCCTCCTTCAACACCACCAGATCCGTCACATACGGCAGTAGATAATCCACCCGGTGCTCTACCACCACGATCGTCGTACCATAGCGCTTGTGGATCGTGTATAACAGCTCGTACAGCGCATTAGCCCCGTCCGGGTCCATAGCCGATACTGGCTCGTCCAGCACAATGATCTCAGGACGCACCGCCAAAGTCGCCGCCAGCAGCAAACGCTGCCGCTGACCGCCCGACAGCTCGTCCAGCTGATAACTCTCACGCCCCGGCAGGCCCACGTCCTCCAAAGCCTTATGGGTACGCTCCGCCACCTCCTCCGGCACAAAACCGTGGTTCAGCAGGCTGAAAGCCACTTCCTCACCCGCCGTCAGCGAAACCAGCTGGCTTTCGTAATCCTCAAGCATCAGGCCCACACGCATCGCGATGTCCGACACCCGGCGCCCCTTAGTCGATTCGCCCAGCACCTGCACATCGCCGCTGTAGCGACCGCCCATATAAAAAGGTACGATACCCGTCATCGCCTTGCACAAGGTAGTTTTGCCCGCGCCGCTGGGCCCGGCCACTACCGTGAACGAACCCTTTTTGATCTCCAGATCGATATCCTGCAGCACCAGGTCCGATTTATTATAAGCAAAATAAAAATTTCCCAGCTTGATAATGCTCTCCATCAGTCATCGTCCTCCTGCACAAAAAACAGCTTCCGCACCGGCCCGAACAGCAAAAAGGTGATTATGCCGTTCAGCGCGCCAATGATCGCCACCACTGGCAGCATGGCATACAGCCAGACGTGCAGCGGCAGGCCCAGAACGATCTTTAAAATGAAGGTAAACACACCGCCGCTGGCCATAGTTGCCAAAAAGCCCGTTACCAGCGGGCGCAGCTTCCATTTGCCCAAGCCGCAGCGCAGCATAGCTTTTACCAAAATGCAGCAGGTGATCGCCCCCGAAAGCTCGCTGGCGATATTGCCCAGCGGAAAAGCCGACTTCGACGACGGCACCAGTGTCACCCCCGCAATAAAACCGATACCCACCGCCTGTGACAGCGTCGGGTTCGTCAGATTGATAACGATAGAATACATGGCGATCGTCCAGTTCGGCGTCACGCCGCCCACATTGGGGCTGACCGTATGCAGAATAATACCGATAGCAAACAGCATCGCCGTGATCGCTACCCAGCGGTAACCGTCCTGCATCGGTTTAACTTCGATCAGGTCTACCAACGGCAGCCTGGTATTTTTTTCTTTCTCCATAATATAAGCCTCCTTCAGCCTGGGCAAATAAAAAAGCCCTTTATCCCCATGTAGGGACGAAAGACACAACTTTCGCGGTACCACCCTGCTTGACCGATTAAGGTCCGCTCGCTAAGATACGAGCCGCAGCCGATATCCCCTTCATTGGTAACGGGCGAAGCCTCCCGACGGCGTCTACCCCCTTGCGGGCTCAAGCCGTATCTTAAAGGTCCATTCACCCTGCCGCCAAACACCGGACTTGCACTATCACCGGCTCGCTGAGGTCCGCTTAGCAAAGCTACTAATCCTCATCATCGATCAAATACTTATGAAATTACTTTAAAGTATAGCACCAGCGGCAAAAGTTGTCAATAAGCGCGTATGTATAC
>JAJQFO010000207.1 GCA_021201095.1 Lachnospiraceae bacterium | reverse complement strand
CCGAAAATGGACACGCCGAACACGGCGCACATCAGGGCGCACTCAAGAACATAGATGGAAACGCTCATATCGTTCTCTCCTTCTACCAGACGTTAGCATTAGCTAACTCGCATTGTAACAGATACAAATAGAGAAATCAATACAAAACCTGAACGATTGCCCACTGCTCCCTGTCCTTTACCAACGTATGTATTTCTTCAATACATATGCCGCAAAACACTATTTCTGCCCCTTTCCGGGGCTCAGAGAACAGCTTCCGCTTAACACTAAGCTTTATTATTGTGCCAGCCCCTCCAGGATCAGATCGGATCTTCATCACTTTCCCCACCATTTGCGTCAGCCAGAAGCTCCACGGCATGCTCATAGTATTCGGTCTGAATTTCAGCCTTAGACTTTCCCCGTTTACAGCGTGGGGCGATCAAAGGGCACTTGCGGCTGCAGGCACCGCAGATCAGAGTATTCAAAAAATCCTCCAGCGAAATGACGCTTCCGTCCGCCTGAGAAATTTCCGCGGCAATGACCGCTATGGTTTCCTCGGACTCCTTTCCCAGAATGACCAGACGGGGAGCTTCCGCCTCTTCTGTATTCATGGCCTGTATACGGCTGCTTACGGCAGCCCCGCCGCTGTAGGTCACACAGACCACCAGAGTAATTCCCGCGCACAGACAGATTACTTTCTTCCTGATATTGCTTTCTTTCTGTTCTTCTGATATGAGCTCCGAATATTTTTCCAACTCATCCATGAATTTCGAACCTCCTTCAACGCATATAAACAGATATCGTATAAATTGTAACCGCCAGAAGCAGGACATAACAGCCCAGCCGGAACCAGCCAAGATACTGCGCCGCGTCCTGGCGCAGTTTTCCGGCCAGTAACCTGGAGATCACAAACCAAAACAACACCGGAGAGAGAAATCCCACAGTGGAAAAGACCATTCCAGAAATAAGTGCCAGAGGAACAGAAAGTGTAATACACTGGCCAAGCACCAGCAAAAGAGGGGCGCATGGCGTCGCGCCGCATGCCAGGCCGCTGACCAGAAGAGCCAACGAGCCGGATTCTTTCTGAACGCCCTGAATCCTGCCGCAGTCTCTGCGGCAGTTTTCACCGCAATCCCCGCTGCAGTCTCTGCTGTATTCTCTGCCGCAGCGGCGCTGCCTGCCAGTCATGCTTCGTGTCCCTTCCGCGATCATGATGATACTGACCGCCAGGACAAAAAGCTGTGCGGAAATATAGATATTGACTCCAAGAGCCCTGCCGGTGCTGTCCATGATAACCTGTCCCAGGGATGCGGAAATTCCGCACAGGAGCATGGTCATACCTGCTTTGCCCGCCAGAAAGCACATACATGGCTGAAAGATGCGTTCATGCGTGATCACGTAGGCCGCAAGAAAGGCGGAACCGGCCGAGGCCCCGCAAAGACTGCACGTACTGCCGGCAGACATGGCGGAAAGCATAACCTGAAAAAGCTGACTAAGCATGATCCCGCTCCCTCCCGATTACCGCCGCTCCGATTGCACCGTTAAACTGCGGATGGGAAGCCACAAAAACATCCCGCATCAGTTCTTCCTCAAAAGCCGAACGAATGCCGATATTAAGGGCTCCGCCGCCGGTCATCAGAATGTCGCCCTGTTTTTCATTGCGGCGGATCATCTTAATGATTCGTTTCGCGATCGACATATGGACGCCGGCCAGAATATCGCTGCGGTCATATTTCCGGGCAATCAGCGAAATGACCTCAGATTGCGCAAACACGACGCAGGTGCTGTTAATATCGCAGGGAGCCTTGCTCTGCATGGCAATCTCTCCGACCTGATCGATCGTTGTATCCAGAATCTGCGCGATAACCTCCATAAATTTTCCTGTACCGGCGGCACATTTATCATTCATTGTGAAATTCTTTACCGTATAATTTTCATCCAGGTATATAATTTTACTGTCCTGGCCGCCGATATCAATGATCAGACCCGGACGGTAGTTTTTCGGAGCCGTCAGCCGGACGCCATAGGCATGGGCAGTAATCTCTGAAATGTCGTCGTCCGCTGTGTCCATAATCTTGCGGCTATAGCCGGTAGCGATGGTGCATGCAATCTCATCTCGGCTGATGCCCCGTTCCCGGCACAATTCCTGTAAAAGCCGTTCAGCAATGGCACTGTTGTCAATCCCGGAGCCAGAAGCTCTGGTTCCCACCACCTGATCTCCCTGGATCAGAGCCGTCTTTATATAAGTAGAGCCGCCATCAATACCCGCGTAATAATTATCTGTCATGGATATTTCCCACTCCTTTCAGATCCTTCAGCTTGATCAGTTCAATAAACGCCTCGATCCGAATCCGTATCTGCTCCACATCTTCCTCATTGTAATCGCTTTCTACGCGTATAACAGGAATATCTTCCTTTTCCAGCGCCTTCTCAAGCAGAGGAAACTCATAATCATAGACCAGGCACCCCCGCAGGACATGGTATACAACGCCCTGGATTTTATGCCTGTGAACCATATGCAGGACACGATCAATCCGCTGCCTGTTTTCAGTAAAAACCGGGCAGGTGCAGGCCCGTATATAGCGGTTTGCCAGTGCGCGAAGCAGACCGTCGAAGCTCATGTTCGTCGGGACAACCGGGTCGTACAGGAACCGCTCGCCCATGCAGGTCTCGTCTGCCGCCAGGCTGCCGCCCATCTGTTCTATAAGAAGCGGCAGCTTCAGATTCGGAAAAATGATCGGAGAACCGGTCAGCATGATCCGTGGACGGTTCGCCTTAGTAATATATTCCTCTTTTGCCTGACGCTCGGATAGTTCCTCATTCAGTGAGTGAAGACAGTCCGTCCACTGTTCCTGTGGCATATAGGAAGCGGCGTTCATCATAGCCATGATATGTGTGCCGCGAATCAATGCCCTCTCCTGATTTTTAAATCTCAGAAAACGGGACATTTCCCTCTGAGAAAATCCCGTCAGCCAGATGCTGTCACGGAGTCGTTTCCATGTCACAGCCTGACCAGTGACGGCCTCCACGGCGCGAATCAGCCTCTTATATTCCGTCACACTGCCTGAGATTGCCGTGTCATCTGTGCGGTTCATCGGTAAATTCATTACATGGACATTGCTCTCGCGGCTTAAAAGATCCGCTATTTTTTTCTTGCAGTCACAGGCAGCAGGTACCACCATCAGCCGGCAGTCTTCATAAATGGGCATCGTCTTCATTTCCCGAAATCCGGCAACTGCTTTTACAAGAGGACAGGCATCCCGCGGTGTGCGGTCATCGCCGATCTGGAATGCGGTGTAGTGCCCGCTGCACAGCTTAACCGGCATCGCGCCCGCCGCATAGATCAGCTCCTGGGGAACCATCATACAGTAAATGCCGATACAGGGAATATCAGCCGCAACTCCTTCGTGATCCACATAGATACGGCGAAGAGTGTTCAAAAACGGTTCCATCGCTTTCGGAAGCCCCGGCAGGGATTCTATTTCCCGAAGGTAGCGTGCCGCGGTATGAGACGACCGGCGGAGGAAACGTTCTTCCTGCCGCATACGGACAGCCTGCTCCTGTTCCGGTATTATCATGCCTTCTCCTCCTTTACATGTCCTGCATCGGACTTTGATGCGGGACGCTGGCTGCGCTGTCGCCGCCAGGCGATTTCTTATGCGTAGCTCTCCACTTCCTTTTTCTATAACGGAGCATGAATTTTTCCCGGGATGAGACATAAACCGGCCGCCCGAAAACCGTGATGGAAAGCGCATCATCCTCAGGACAGTATCGGACACATTCTCCGCAGAATATACAGTCCCAGTCCGTAACCCTTGTCTTTTCCCGTTCCGTATAGATTGTTTTAATTCCCATCGGGCACGCCTCGTAGCAGGCCCCGCAGCCGGTGCAGGCTTCGCAGTTCTTTTTCAGCTGAACCGGAGATATTCTGTGTGTGATTCCGATCAGAAAACCCAACGGACAAATGGTGCACCAGAAACGGCGTTTGAAAAAGCTCCCGATCATGACGCCCACCATGACAAACGCCCCCGCGTACAGGCTGACCTTGAAGCCATTAAAAGCAGGTGAGAGTGTCTGAACAGGACAGAAATCGCAAAATTTCCCACCGGCAAAGCACAGACTCAGCATCAGGATTACAAACGTCCATTTTATCAGCTTCAGGCCATCATAAATCTTTTCGTTCATTGCAATGCCGTCTGCCCTCAGCCCCAGACGGACCTGATGGATCACATCCTGTAAAAGACCCATCGGGCACAGAAAACCGCAGATCAGCCTGCCAAGGACGACCATAGACGCCAGCATGGAGGCAAAGTATGCCAGTATTTCTCCCAGTGAGAGTCCGAACAGCAGATCCAGATTTGCCAGATAATAGCAGCCTCCGCTGATGAACTGATTTTCATTATAAAGGCCGCAGGCAAAGACCGGCAGGGCAATCCCGTCAAACCAGACGCCAAAAATATACGCACCGTAAAAAATGATCAGCCAGGCAGTGATCATGCATAGCCACCGTACAAACATGAACAAAGAAAATGGATTCCCCATGCGGCCGGAACCGCACCGCCGCTGCCGCACATAATCTCTGCCATAGGCTTTCTGTTCCAGATACCGGCGCGCGGCCATACACAGAAGGATGCCGATCACGGAAACCGCAAGGATCCAAAACAGAGGCATCAAAGCAGACAGGTGCCGGAGGGTAAAAAGAGTATTCTGCTCCGCCTTATAATTCAGGATATAAAAATCAATATTATTTTCAGAATAAGCTACTGTAACACCTTTCCATGCATCTTTTGCACCCAGCGCCGTCAGCACCCCGTTTTCATCTGTGATCTGATCTGTAACACTGCCGTCTGCCGCCGTCACCCGCACCATCGTATCAGCCAGAGGAGCATCGTTATAATAAATCTGCACTTCCCGGCGCCGGTTCAGTACCACATCCAGCGCAAAAGCATCCGCACTGTAAGTCTCTCCATCCGCATTGTTGCCAAGAAGGATTTCCATATCCGTCCGGGCAGCCAGATGCAGCCTGTCCCGCTGCCCATCACCGTTATAATCGCCGTACTGCATTTTGGAGACCGCGAGGAAGCTGCCTGTATAATCCTGTGTCAGATGGGATATATGTTCTTCACTCATGACAGCAATTCCGGATGTCGTCAGTCCGTAAAACTGGATATCGCTCTGGTCAATGCCGCCCCCAAGAACTAATGTCACATTCACATTATCGTAAGTAAAATACAGCCCCAATTCTCCCTCCTCCGTTTCCTCTATCCCCAACGTATATTCAGTAACATCATCGGCAAATTCGTAAAAAGGAAATATCCAGGAATACCGGGCAAACAGCCCCATTAAAACGCATAGAAGCAACAGTCTCCAGTGCTTTAAAATCGTACTTATAATTGATCTCATAATAATGTCTCGTGGTAACTGTGAAGGTATTTAGCAGTTACATCTCGTGAATACTCTGCTTCAGAAGCTCGGAGAATGCCTCCAGCCGGATGCGAAGCTGTTCTATGTCATTGTCATGATAGTCCGTTTCCAGGCGCAGCACTGGTATATTGCGGTGAGTAAAAAGTTGTTCCAGTCTGTCAGCCTCAACATCATATTCGATCTGCCCCTTGAGAATATGGAGGATCACACCCCGGACTTTGCCGCCATCCAACTGTCGCAGCGCCTGATCATACAAATCCCGGTTCCGGACGAACGCTCCGGAGCTTTCATGTTTAAAAGAAACCGCCGCCAGCTGCTGCAGGGCTTCCTGCCGGTTGAAAATGGAAACATTCCCCGTCCATTCCGGTGGGCAGGTTTTTCCGGTAACCCAGCTGCAGCAGTTTACAACCTCCAGGCCACAGGCATCCAGCAACTGCGGAACCTTAAAGTTCGGAAACAGGATCGGGGATCCAATCACCAAAACGCCGGGGTATTCCCTGGCGGATGGAAGCTGCGTTTCCCGGAGGCTGTCCCTCAGGATGGTAATCCTTTCCGTCCACTCTTCCAGATCTTCCGCATAAAACCAGGTGAGATTTAAAAAATGCCTCACCATCCCATTTAAGCGAATCACCGGATCATTGCACAATTCAAAAAAGGCATCCTTTGCCCGTGATGTTTTCTGAACAGCCCGCCGAATCCCTCTCGTGGTTCCCGGCAGCAGCCACCGCAGGGATAGCTTTTCCATAATCTCATCCAGCTGCCCGGCGATTGAAAAGGAAAGACTGGCCGAAGAAGCGCCCGGCATAATATACAGCGGATAAACCGTCCACCCATCCTCTTCCAGAAGATAAGAAAGCTTTCGCTGGCTGTCCCCTGCTATGGGAATGATTACCGGCGGCTTTCTCTCTGTCTTTTCCTGATATGTTTTTATGTATCCGAGCGCAGACCGGGAAACGGCATCCGCGTCACGGGGAACCAGACTGTCCGCACATTCACTGATGGCCAGTCCGCCGCCAACTACCCAATGCGGCCGAATGTGATAAGCCATCAAAAGCTCTTCCGGAAAAGCGGAACCCAGGATCAGTACTTCCCGTCCACAGGCCTGACCTTCAAAGCAAAAATATTTCTTTGCCTGCAAAAAGAAATAATCAAGCGCTCCGGGAACGCCGCAGCATCCCCGGAGTATTTCAAAACCCTTTTCTAATTCTGACTCAACATTCTGCATGGCAGGGGCTCACTCAAGCCCCAGCAGGTCTATGATCTGCTCGAGCTGCATAACTGTGGATGTAAGTCCTCCATCTGCACTGTACCAGAGCGCCTCATCCATATAAATGATATTTCCGTTCTGATAAAGCTCCGTATCCGCAAGCTCCGTTGATTCCACTACCTCCTGTGCAGATACAGCTTCAGCCATATTTTCACCGGCATCCTTATCAAAAACAAAGACATAGGTTGGCGCCGCATCTGTGATCGTCTGGACAACTTCGGCATTCTGCACCGTCATATCCTCGGATTCTTCTTCTTCAATGGAGGCATCATCCTGTCCGTCACCGCCGCCGCGAATTTCGCCATCCGCCACAGCTTCTTCAGAAATATCTTCTTCCTGTTCGCCATCCGTGCTTTCCTCGCGTCCGCCATCGCCGCCCCGGCCCTGTTCCTCATTGTCCTCTTCTTCATAAGCAGATATAAATCCAAGGGCGCCGCTAAGCAGTGCATTGGAATTATTCGCTCCAAGAGAGAGGCCGCCGTCTTCGCAGGTAACGCAGATAAAAGAAACCGTATTTTCCGCGGTATAGCTCTGCACAGTATCAATCATTTCCTGTATCTGATCCAGATACTCCTGTGCAGTCTCCTCCCCGCCAAACAAAGTCGTGATCGCATTGACCCTTTTTTCCAGGGCAGCCATATATGCCTCGGAAGAATCTACATCACCGGTAGCAAAATAGATGGCCGGCGCAACCGCATCTACGACCTCAACACTCTTGGTCTGACGAAAACCGGCCAGAATCAGATCCGGATTGCACTCAGCAAGCGCGTCCTGATCCCAGTCCTTAAATCCGCCCAGATCCACATAAAAGTCTCCCGCATAATCCGAAAGGTAGTCCGGCATGGCCAGTCCGCTTGTAACAGCCACAACATAGTCTCCAAAGCCGAGGGTATCGAGGATGTCCAGCATTCCCAGATCATAAACAGCGATCGCATTTACCTCAGACTCGATCACAGCAGTCCCCCAGTCGCTTTCTATCTCAATGGGGTAAGCGGACTCCGCTCCGGCTTCCAGAGAAAGCGCCATTGAAAGTGCCAGTAAAATTGCAAATGTCTTTTTCATATTGAACCTCTTTCTTAATATAATGTTGTTAGTGTATGGCAACTTCCGTTAGTATATACTAACCATCGGCTATTGTCAAGATATTTCACAACTGTTTGCTGCGATTTTGCTGAAATCGGCAAAAAGTTATTTCCTGTTGAAAAGTAACGCAGAACCTCCGGCCAAATACTGCTATATCTCACTGTCCTCCTTCGGGTTTCCATGGGTTCCTTCCGCCCTGTCTGGCAAATAAGAGAAAAATATAAGATTTTTTCCGCAGTCTGGATATAAAGATAACAGCACTATTTCTGCCCCTTTTCGGGTCTCAGAGAACAGCTCCCGTTCAACGCATACCGACAATCGCAGCAGTCCTCCCCGTATCCCAGCGTTTTTGTCCGGTGAAATCCATTTTTCATGTAATAAGCAACGATGTAATCCACCGCACAGATTCCCGGCAGGATGCCCTTTGCATCAAACTTCTCGGCATAGGCAATGAATCCGCATTTCCTGATATTGATCATAAACTCATTCTCGTTGATATCCCTGTACTCGATTTCCCAGTCAAAGGGATGCAGCTTTCCGCTTTCCTGCCGGAGCATGTGCTGCTTCGCTTTTTTCCTGAAACTGTTCAGATAGGTCTTCCCGACCATGTGCAGCAGTGGCTTCGGAACGGTCAGCAGCATTTTCTCGTTCATGTGCCACATAAGCTCATCCGCCTGCTTCTGGTTCATTCCCGATTCCATCATCGCCTTGTACCAGGCAACATAAGAAGGTGCATACGCGTAGTTAAAGGAAAATATGCTTTCCCCGATATCGGGAGTTTCCTTAAGGACTCTCCTGAACCAGGAATCCGACTTGTTTTTGAATTGTATGTAAAAATCCTTTCCATACATCTGTATCATCATTTTCCTGCTTCTTGCCATCGTCAGGTAATAAATAATCTTCATCATTGCGCCAGTTCCTCCAGCAATTGTCCCGAGCTTCGCCCGGGACGCAGGCCTGCCCATGGCCGAAGGCCATTTTAAATGGGCAGGCTCTCCAACCATCTGCAGATCGTATCAAGAGCCAGCTTTCCGTTGCCCACATTGCAGTGGTTTTCCGCTTCTTCTTTTTCCGTAAACAGGCGGAAGGTAAGGCTTCTCACATTCGTAAACATGTCAATCTCTCTGCCGATCATGTGGTAGTCAATAAAGTGATCCCTGCTCGCTCCAAGTATCAGAAGATCCTGGGTGACCTTATCCGCAATCGGCTCCAGACTGTAATCAGCCAGCTTTTTAGCATATCCATATGCGCTGTCTGTTTCATAAGCATACATCCCGTGCTTTAAGCCCCAGTCGATCATAGGCTCCTTTTTGGCTTTCATATTGAATATAAGGTTAATTATGCCTTTGGCGTGCAGCTTCATAAGGAGATAAAACATTTTGCGGAGCGCAGGGGATTGCCCTCCGATAATGACATCCAGAAATGACGGGAATACAGACCACGCAACGACTTTTGTGATACGTTTGTCAAACGCGGCCGCCCTCGGTGCAAGATAGCCGCCTAAGGAAACGCCGATGATTGTCACATCGGAGAGATTGAAAAAATCGAGTACCGCTTTCACGGGCTTTTCCCATTCATGTGTGAAGTGCATTCCCTGCGTGCGGATCACACCGCCCTGCCCCGGCCCCTCAAATAAATAGACTTCAAATCCTTTTTCCTGCAAATACAGCAGGGAGAACAAAAATTCCTCAAAATAGCTGTCATTTCCGCCATGAAGGAGCAGCGTTCCTCTGCTTTCCCTTTCCGGCTCCACATGCATAACGGGCAGCTTCACGCCCTCATACGGCACCTCAAGCCTCCTGATGCGGGGATTTTCTCCTTCGAAATAATCCGCATAATACTCGTAAAATAGAGCAGTGGCTTTCTCATAGTATTTTTTCTTGTCGGGATCGCCGTCGTACATAAAGAACTCGCTCATACGGTAATAAGCGATCGCGTTCTCAAACCGTTTCTCCTCCATCGCCTCATTTCCGAGCGCAATCAGCTCACGTTTCCAGTCGGCGCTGTTTTTTATTTTCCCGCTGATTTTCTGAATATCCTCCAGGCGCCCGCCGTCCCAGTTGATGACACGGTTGAGCTGATAATTAAAATTTGCCTCATCATTCAGCTTATACACGCCCTTTTTCAGAGCTATTGGCTGCGAAATATCATATTTTTTCATAAATAAAAGCCTCCTCAAAGGACATGATCTTTCTTTCCTCTTCCTCTACCTGTTGTTAGAATAAACTAACTCGTATTGTAACAGATATAAGAGGAGAAATCAATGCAAAATAATGGAGCAAATGCAATGGCAACACATTCACCCGCACTTGCTCCACAAAAGGTCGGAAAGATTTAAATTGCAAAGAACTCTATCGCCGCCAAATATCCGTGCAAGCTATGTCATAAGGTGTCGGCTATGCCGACGGATTCCTTATGACTCCGGCTACTTGGCTCGTTGCTTCGCGGGAATAACTCACAACCTCACCAGAATATCCCCGCGGCATGATAGATAATACAGGATAAGATCAGTGCGCTGCCGGTAAAAAACAGAGCCAGGCGCAAGGTCCATTTGAGCGAATGTGTTTCTCTGTAGGTTGTGGACAGAGCCATCACGCATGCAGGCAACCCTGAACTTCTACCCAGACACGATCTTTCTCACGAGGTCAGTGTACTCGTATTTTAACGGACTCTCTATATCCATATAACATTTTTGTTCCAAATGTCATTTTAAATTAGACAAAGCTAACCGCATGTGCTATGATAGAGGCTATGGAAAACTATACGATCAAAAAAATGGATTCAAAAACAGAAATCACTCTGGAAAATGCGGGAACGAATGCCGCCAGATTTGTTTTGTATGAGATTTGTCCAGGCATTCTCTTTGCATTCAATGAGGTGAACACAGGCGTTTTGCCCAAAATGACACTACAGGGAGCAACGGAAGATGACTGTATCTGTACCATCAATTATGCCGCCAGCGGGACCTGCGGACTTTACTCGTCAGGCGGAAAATATATCTATCTGCGTGCCGGGGAACTGATGGTCAGCAGCGAACAGGCGGCGCATTCCTTTGAATACCCTGTCCGCAGCTACTGCGGCATTGAGATTTTCATCATGCGCGAGGCACTGGCAAAAAAGGAGCTTCTGTCATTTTTTTAAATCGATATGGAGCAGATGCTTGATGCCTGTCTGCCCGGCTCCTATAGTTCTTATACCCTATTGCACGAAACCCTCCCTGCGCGCCAGCGCATGCATCCAGAAATACCCGGAAGCTATACAACCGTGATTGCGGAGAACGTGAATCTGTTCAAAAACACGATCAACGACATCCTGACACTCTACGAGAAGAACATTCTGGATTTGAGCCTCCTGCGGCTGCATACCTTCTATTTGTTGAGAATGCTCACAGCCGGAGTGGTCGAATTCCGCTCCGGCTATGAAGGCGCACTGTCAAAAAGGCAGGTAGATATGGCAAAGCAGGCAGAGCAGCTTCTTTCGTCCAACTTAATGAGCAGAGAAACGATTGCCGGTATTGCAAAAGACATGGGCATCAGCGCGACCAGCCTGAAGAATTATTTCAGAGCTGTTTATGGGCAGAATATCTCTGACTATCTAAAAATGAAGCGGATTAACGAGGCAAAAAAGCTGCTGACGGAAACGAATCTTTCCATATTAGATATCGCGAACAGCGTCGGATTCGAGAACCAGTCCAAATTTACGGCGATGTTTCACGCCGCAGTTGGACTGACACCGACCAAATTCCGGCGGAACAGCCGCAATATAAAGTCAGGCCAGGCTTGCTAACTGCTCCAGCGCAATCCTAATCAATCGTTCTGTAGCTTCCGGCATTCCGCTGCTCACATAATTATTAATATATCCTTGATACCAATCTTAATAATGAGAAAAGTTTGGTCGGGCTCAAATGTACCAGACCAAACTTCTTTCAACATTCCATTACAAGCTAAACTTCGTTCATTTCATGGAGTCTCCATGGAATCTCTCTCATGAGTATTTCACTGCACGTACTTTTCCAGTGTCGCCCTTACCGCGCCCGGCCCTGCGATCAGTTCCTTAAAATAGCTGATCACGGTGTCCGCCAGCCCGATCTCATACAGATCCACGCCGAAAATATCGGTTCGTTTCAAGATCGGCTCCACCTTTGCCTCTACCCCGTCGGTCTCGCCGAACCTGATGTCCTGCACATACGGGCAGACGACGGAAAGCTGTGGGTCAGGGCTCAGCTCAAACGCTTTGCCGGAGTCGTCTACTGCCATCAGATACCGGAGCCATCCGGCCAGTACCAGCGGAATCAGCTTCAGAGACTTCACATCGAGGCTGTCAGATGCCGCATACGCCGATATGGTGCCGCCAAAGCGGATGGGCAGTTTCTGGGAGGTGTCGGTGGCAATGCGCTGCGGCGTATCCGGCATGAACGGATTTGGCAGACGCACGTTGATGACTTCGCCGATAAACTGTTCCGGGTCGAGCAGGTCCTGCTTTACGACGACCGGAAGGCCTTCCTTGTAACCAATAGTCTCCACCATCTTTTTCAGCACCGGATCCCGCATCTCCTCATAGATGCGCTCATAGCCCAGCAGGCAGCCAAATACGGCCAGCGAGGTGTGCAGCGGGTTCAGGCAGGTGCAGACCTTCATCTTCTCGACGCGGTCTACATTTTCACGGGTTGTATAGATGACACCGCCCGGTGTGAGATTGATCCTTCCGTTCGGGAAGGCGTTCTCGATCACGAGATACTGGCACTCTTCCGCATTGACAAACGGAGCAACATAGGTCTTCTTCGAGGTAATGACCGGATCCAGCTCTTCCAGCCCGTCGTCCGCGAGGATCTTCTCCACGTTCGCATCCGGACGCGGAGTAATCTTGTCGATCATGCTCCACGGGAAGCCAACCTTTTCCTTGTCATTGATGTACTCCAAAAATCCGGCCTCAGCCACACCATTCTGCGTCCATTCTTTTGCAAATGTATTAATTGCAGTATACAGCTTGTCACCGTTGTGCGAGCAGTTGTCCATGCTCACCATTGCGACCGGCTTTGCTCCGGCCTGGTAGCGCGCGTAAAGAAGAGCCGCTACCTTTCCAATGTAGCTCGTCGCCTGCTTCGGACCTTTTTTGAAATCCTCCTCGACTGCCGGAAGCGTCTCGCCCTTTCCATTTACCAGGCTGTAGCCCTTCTCGGTGATCGTAAAGCTTGCCATTTTCAGCGAATCCGCGGTAAAAATCTCCTTCAGTCTGGAAAAATCCGCGGTGTTTTCCGGGTCGAGCGTCAGCGACTCCACGATGCTGCCGACCACGGTCTTCTCTACCGTACCGTCGACCTTCAGCGTCGCCAGCACACTGTAGCTGTCGTGCGGAAGATACATCTTCTCGATGATCTCATAGTCAAACCCCTCCGCCACGATCAGACCGGTCTCGCATTCACCGGCATTTAACAGCCCCTGCAGCAGGTTCGCCTGAAAGGCGCGGAAAATATTGCCCGCTCCAAAATGAATCCACTCCGGTGTCTCTTTGGTCTTTGCCTTCACCGCTTCCCGGTCAAATTCCGGAAGCCGGTATCCTTTGTCCAGCCATTCCTGGCGGTTTTTCAGGCCATTTTCACTTAATTGCATTCTTTTTCTCCTTTTTCGTTCCCACGCAATGCATGATTCTTTTTTGTGGTTTTCCACGATTTTCAGTTCACGATCAGCAGGAAAGCTATCCGGCGAATCCGGTCATTTTCGCTGCATATCCGATTCCAGATCGGCTCGCGGGAATAACAAACTGCATTTCAATTTTTATTATAATACGGTTCGTTTCTTCTGCGCAAGAGTATAAAAAATTATTTATTTCCGCGAAGCAGCGAGCCTGATGCCCGTATGCCCGCAATGAGGGCTTTGGCATAATTTTCATTAGCTGATTTTAATAGCTCTCAAATTACATCCGGCCATAAAACTCTGCCACCACCTGCTCCGCTGGTTTCCCATAAATATCATATTTTTTATCGTTTACCGCCTCCGCAATGGGATACTGCCTCCAGCTCCAGTCCCAGAGTGCATAGCCTCCTACCCAGTCCCGCCTGCTGCCGGCCGAAAGCATAGTCTGGTACCAGTCGGCCTGACCTTCCAGATCCACATCACCTGGCAGGCTCCAGTCATTTGGTACCAGATTGGAACCTTCCGTAGACATACAGCCACACTCCGCAAAGAAAAATGGTTTGTTAAATTTCCGAACCACAGCTTCGATCCGATCCAGCTGGCGTTCCCAGTCGTTGATCGGGTAATAGCCGCTCGATGAAATCACGTCCACCGCATCCCACCATCTGACATTGTGTTCCTGATATTTGTCTGTGTTATAGGAAACCAGGCCGCCAAATTCCCGGCGGATATCCCGGATCAGCTGCCGCCATTCCTGCTCCCGGCGTTCGCTCTGTACCATTTCACAGCCCGGAAGGAACATCTCACAGCCCTCCCGCTGTGCAATTTCCGCATAATGTAATTGAAAGTCCGTGTAAGCCCGAAACCAGTTGCTCCACTTTGGCTCACAGGGAACGTCCTCATCAAAAAAGTTGATATGTGCCCGCCAGACACCGTTGCGGCAATTTACGGTCGGCTTTAATGCCACACGCAGTCCAAGGGCTTTGGCGAAGCGGATTGCCCCGGCCAGCTCCCGGTCGCTTACCGTTGCATCCGAGCAGTAGTCAATTTCTTCCGACTGGGGTGTATCTTGCAGCCCAACCGGGACAAGGATAATAAGGTTTGCGTTTGTCCGTTTCACAAGATTCCGGAGGCTTTGCTCCGCTTCCGGTGTTTCAAGACTGCCCTTCGGGGCAAATGCTGCAAAAGTGATCCCTTTAATAAAATCCATATTCTCATGCTCCTCTTCTGTCAATCCTGGAAAACTGTTTTTCTGATTATCAGCTTTAGATTTTTGATGTCATAAACACCCGCAAGTATGACGCTCTGGAACGTCCAAGTCCTTCCGCTTTCTTGTTCGTTTGCTAATCTTGCTGATATAATACGCAGTTTTTCTTTCCTCGTATACACCACAAACAAAACATCATGAACCAATCCGATTGTATTATATCGATCCTCCATCTGACTGTGTTATATTACGTGAACGTACTAAGTGTTAAGAATAATCCAGTATGCAAAAAACCGCCATATTATGGCGGCTGTTTGCAGAAATTTATTTAAGTTTACGTTTCAATAACTTAAACCATTCTTCTGCAATTTCAAGATACTTTTCCAAAGTATCAATTCGAACAGAAAAATGTATATCATACCGACTGCCTGCTGAAGATGGTAAGCAGCTATGTTCTTAATGTCTTTTATTCGAGGATTTTCTTTGTATGTTGTTAAAGCCTGTCTGGATGTTAATATATCTGCATAAATCAGTCCATATGAAATTTCAGCCATTGACATCCTCCTATCGCCGTTTATAAATGCAATACCCTTTTTTGATATCTTTCAGGATATCTGCTTTCGGGAGTTTCGTGTATCGAAAATACAAAATATCATAATCCTGAAAATTTCCATACTTGTATACTGCGTCAGTGAAATGCCGATAACTGCTTGATGAAAGCATCTGATACTCTGTTTTATCACCAAATATAGCAATATCAATATCGGAATCTTCAGTACATCTTTCTTCGGTTGTCGATCCAAATAAGATGATTTCCTGAATTGCCTGGCATTTAGGAGCGTTTTGAATAATGTTAAGGACATATTCTTTTTTTATATCAGCTACTTTACATCTCTCTCCATGATTTGTTGATATCTCAACCAATTTACACACACAACTCCTCCTTCCGTCAGGTTTTGGTTTCAGTATATAGGAAGGAGGAAAGAAATGCAAGGCCGATTTTGAAAAAGCCAAATTGTAAATGTTTTTGAGCAGGCAAAGAAAGGACTGATAAATTCATTCATCATAAATTTATCAGCCCTTTGTCCTGATGTTACACTCGTTCTTCTGTAAGATTCATCCGATTACACTGACTCGGGATTCTTTTCTGATAAACCTTTGGCACTTTGGCCATCCTCTGGTTCTTCCTTTTCAAACAGCCGGTCCGC
>JAJQFO010000352.1 GCA_021201095.1 Lachnospiraceae bacterium | reverse complement strand
AATACTGCGGAACCTCGCCCTCGTTTTTCTTCATCTTTTTCTGTAAAAAATCCACTGTGAATTCCTTTTGCAGAAGGGCGTCGCCTTTGTACTTTTCATTAGTGAGAATGCTGTGGACGGTTCCCTGGTTCCAGACTTCCTTGCCCGCAGGAGTAGGGAGATGCCGCGCCGTCAGCTCCTTTGCGATTGCATGGCAGGTCAGCCCTTCAAGGAACAGCGAGTAGATTAACTGCACGGTTTTTGCCTGCTCCTTGTTTACCACAAAGCCGCCGTTCGGCCCACGGTCGTAACCGAGGAAGCGTTTGTAGGCCACGCTTGCTTTGCCGTCCGCAAAGCGTTTTCTCTGTCCCCAGGTGGTGTTTTCCGAAATGCTCCGGCTTTCTTCCTGCGCCAGGGATGACATGATGGTGATCAGCAGCTCGCCCTTGGCGTCAAAAGTCCAGATGTTCTCTTTTTCGAAGTAGCACTCTGTGCCGTTTTCCTTCAACTGCCGGATTGTCGACAGGCTATCCACCGTGTTTCTGGCGAATCTGCTCACGCTTTTGGTTACAATCAGGTCGATTTTTCCTGCAAGAGCATCAGCTATCATAGCCTTAAAGCCCTCACGTCTTTTGGTGCTGGTTGCGCTGATTCCATCATCCGTGTATATGGAAACGAACTCCCAGTCATCACGGCTCTTGATGTAATGTGTATAGTAATCGACCTGCGCTTCGTAGCTGGAAGCCTGGTCTTCATGGTCGGTTGAGACACGGGCATAGCCGGCCACCCGGCGCTTTTTCTTACTGCCGATAGGGACGGCAGTGTACTTTGCGATTGTAGCGGGAATCGCCGTTACTTTTCTTTCCGCCATGCTTTCCCACGCTCCCTTCTCAGCTGCTTCATGTGTTCGCTCATCTGTTGTCGTCTTCCAGGCGTATAGGCGTCCTTGATGGATTCCCGGAATTTTTCTCTCTGCTCATCTGTCCACGGCCTGCCCACACGCTCCGGCGGTATCCACTCACGGCTGACTGTCGTTCCGTCCTTAAAGCAGAGCACAATTTCAGACACTGATAAAACATCGATACGGTCAATCCGTTCTCGGAATACTTCCTCATCGAAATCTTCCGTGTCCAACACTTCTGAAATCATCGCTTTCAGCAAATCCTCGCGCAGGCCAACCGTATCACAGCCGTTATGCTCGGCACATCTCCAATACCGCATTTTTCCGCCCTCGGCATCCGCTTTTTTCTGCAATGCTCCCCTGAAATTACAGCCGCAGTGGACGCATTTTATTTTAGCGGTCAGGCGGGATGCACCCTTCGGATTTGTTCCCGTCTTTCTTCTCTGTGCCGACACCCTCGCGCGATACTCAGGTGTCCAGCAGTCCTGATGGCCTGTATTCGGACAATCCTTTGTAATCACACGTCCGTCTGTCATGTGAAATTCCAGCGTGTACCGTTTCGGCACATCAATGTAGTTCACCTTCTCCAGAAAAACATCCTCATCAAAATCATCGATGCCGAGAACTTCTGCACACGCCAGTACGAGGTTTTTGTGGTTGATTGTGCCGCCGACCGGGCAGCCGTCTCCCTGCTTCTTTTTCTTCTTGCTTCCGCAGTTCCAGAATTCCTGATAGTGACCATTTTTCGTGCGGCGGCTGTGCATATAGCTCTGACCACAGTATGGACATTTGATTTTTCCTGTAAAACAACAGGTGTTCAGGCTCTTGTTTGCCAATGCGCCAAGTTCCCTGCGCCTTGCCATTTCATTCTGCACATACTGGAATGTCTCCATATCGATAATCGGCTCGTGCGTGTTCTCCACATAATACTGCGGCAGCTCGCCACGATTCTTTTTCCGCTTCTTCTCAATGGGGTCGGAGATAAATTCTTTTTGCAGGAGCAGGTTGCCTGTGTAAGTCACATTCGTCAGAATGGTTTTCAGGTTAGAATCCCGCATCACGCAGCCATTGATGCTCCGAATGCCCTCGGCTTCAAATTCACGTTCTGTTTTCAGTCTGGATTTCCCATCCAAAAAATTCTGAAAGACCTGTTTCACAACTTCTGCTTCTTCCGACACGATAACGAGCTGGTCGCCATCCCAGCGGTATCCCAGGATTCGGAACCGCCCGTTCGGTATGCCGTTCTCCATCCGTTTGCGGATGCCCCATTTTACATTGTCGGAAATACTGCGGCTCTCTTCCTGTGCAAATGACGCAAGGATGGAGAGCATTAGTTCTCCATCCCCGCTCATGGAATTGATGCGCTCCTTTTCAAAGCGCACCTCAATTCCCAAGTCCTTCAGGTGCCGTACTGTTTCCAAAAGGTCTACCGTATTTCTGGCAAACCTCGATATGCTCTTCGTCAGGACGATATCGATTTTCCCTTTCTCACAGTCCGCCAGCATCCGATTGAACTCATTACGCTTGACAGTGTCAGTGCCGGAGATGAAGTCATCTGCGTACACTCCGACATACTCCCATTCGGGATTTTTCTGTATCAGGCCGCTGTAATAGCTTATCTGTACGGAAAGGGAATGAAGTATTCGTTCCGACTGCATGGATACCCTGGCGTAAGCAGCGACCTTTTTCCTTGCGGGAATGGCAGGCGCAGCGGCTTCTATTTTTATTAAATTCGGCATGAAATCACGCTCCTTTCCGCTACTATACATCACTCTAAAAGCCCCTTAAGTCAAGCGGGTGTCCGAAAATAATGTGCCGAAAACAGGGCGGTATTTCTCAAGAAATATTGTATCGATCTGACGATACTCCTGTTCGCTTATGATGCCGTTTTCCAGCATCCGCCTGACCATGCTCATGGTAGCCTGGTACAGCTTTTCATTCTTCATCTGTTCATCACTCATTGCCGCCGCCCCCAAACCGATGCTCAATGTAGCACTCATGACAGCAATACTTTCTGGCAGCACTGCCGTAAATCGAGAAGGTCTTTCCGCAGTTTGCGCAGATGACTTCACGCATCGCTCTGCGGTCAACCTGGTCGAGATGGGCGTTCCACCACTTGTTCCGGCACTTATCCGAGCAGAACTTTTTCTCTTTGCGTCCTGGGTTCTGCTTGACGGGAACACCGCAGCGCAGACATTTATGTTCAGTAGTATCTCGCTGAACAGGCTCCGGCTGCTGTCCGTTCCTGCGGCAGAATGATTTCACTGTATTTTCCGAAATCCCAACCTTGCGGGCAATGGAGCCATAGCCCATGCCTTCTGCACGGAGAGAGGATATCATCATTTTCTGTTCATTGGTCATCACTGTCCCTCCAATCGTTAAGGGATATATCCCTCTACTTCTGAAAGGACAGAAATGCGATTTTTCAGCGGAGATGAATTCCACAACTACACGAAAACTTGCATTTATGCTATAATAC
>JAJQFO010000327.1 GCA_021201095.1 Lachnospiraceae bacterium | reverse complement strand
CGATGGGGGCTGATGAAAGTGGATTTTTTTCGTTTACTTCTGATGTCATACTCAAAATCGCCTCCACTCAAATTTTTGACTTCATGAAATCTATGATCATCATAAACCCTATGATAATCATAGAGTCAATGCTTTTTTAATTTTTTTCATAAACCTTATGTGGAAGCGCCCCCCTCGCTGCGCTTCGGCGGCAAGTCGCGCCAGCTATATAAAAAATGCTTCGCATTTGGCTGGCACTGAGGTTTCCCGCATCTGAGTATCTGAATCGCCACCGTTGAGAGTCCTTCCCTATTTATAAATTTCATTAATAACAAATAAAAATAATTTATTATTAAAGTCAGATACATTCTGTTAAAATTAATTTATCTTACACAGTGTGCAGCCTGTATACCTTACACAACAGGAAAGGAGGTTGCTACCATATCCTGATCAAATAAAGTCCGGGTATCTCACAAAGGAGGGCAATATGGAAAAAAATCTTTCAAGACGCGATTTTATGAAGGGGCTGGCAGCCGGAGCAGTAAGTACGGCCACGATGGGGGCTTTTCATACCAGCGTTCTGGCAGCAGACAGTGCTTCCTCAGGCGGAAGCCTTTATACACCGGGAACCTACACTGCTTCCGCAAAGGGGCATGAGGGTACCGTAACTGTTACAATGACATTTGATGAGACCAGCATATTGGAGGTGAGCATAGACGCCTCCGGCGAAACGGAAAGCATCGGCGTACCGGCTGCGGAAAAGCTGGCTGAGAAAATTCTAAGTGCACAGAGCAGCCTGGTCGATGGAGTGTCTGGCGCTACGGAAACCAGCAGCGCCGTGCAGGCCGCCGCGGCAAACTGCATCTATCAGGCTAGTGGAGGCGGCATCGTAGAAAATGTTGCTTCTTCCGATGGAGAATCCTCTGAAGAAGCTTCCGGATCTGTATCTGGCCGCGACTGGCTCGGGGACGCACCGGAGATCTCCGAGGATGATATCCTTGAGACAGTCACCACTGACGTCCTGGTCGTAGGTGCAGGAAACGCAGGGCTTATGACAGCGGCCAGGGCTGCGGAAAGCGGCGTCAGCGTTATGGTAATTGAAAAGGGAATCAGCAGCATGAATGAACGCCACTGGATTGGCGCGGTTGGAACAGCGGAGGCTGATGCTGAGAATGTAGAAGTAGACAAAAATAAGCTTGCTGCGGAGCTTTGCCGTTACGCAAGTCACCGCTGCGATGAAAGCCTGATCCGTCTCTGGATCAATCACAGCGGAGAAGCAGTTGACTGGTATTACAGCATTGTAAAACAGTACAACCCGGATGTGAACCTTCATATGGAATGGGACGTCGGCCAGGGCGGCCATGATACCTACTACGTTCCCCCGGTCATGCACAATTTTCAGGACAGCATAGAAGAAAACTATTACAGTGAAGCGACCGCCTCCTATGGATTAAGCAGCCTGACCAGCTATGCACTGGATAAAGGGGCGGAAATCCGTTATGAGACGCCCCTGGTTAAGCTGGAACAGGATTCAGACGGAAGGGTTATCGGTGCAATTGCCCAGAGCGCAGACGGCAGTTATATCCGCATCACTGCTTTAAAAGGTGTCGCCCTCTGCTGCGGCGGCTATGCATATAATAAAGAAATGCTGGCGGCATTAAACCCTGATGCTTACGCAAGTACCGTTGAGGCGGACGCCTCTGCCCTCAATACCGGCGACGGCATCAAGGCTGCCATGTGGGTCGGTGCAGACAAGGATCCAGACGCAACTGCCATGCTCTTTGACCGCGGAGTGATCGCTCCAGGTGAGGTTTCAGACGGTAATTGGGATAAGAGCGGATACTTTCATCTCGGAAGCCAGCCGTGGCTGAAGGTGAACTTAAACGGCAAACGTTTCTGCAATGAAAGCGTACCCTATGATTTCATCCTTCATGCAGCCTATATGGAGCCCGGGCACCTTTATAATACCATCTATGACAGCAACTGGATGGAACAGGTGAAACAGTTCCAGCAGATTGGATGCGCACGGATTGAGCCCAGTGAAAGCGGTGGAAAACTGCAGATTTTCAGTTATGAAGCTGAACAGGGGCTCTTAGGCTCCCTGGAAGAAGCAGGGCTGATCCAGTCTGCAGACACCCTTGAGGAACTCGCGGAAAAGCTGAATATTCCGGTTGATACCTTTGTTTCCACAGTAGAAAGATATAATGAACTCTGCGAGAACGGAGAAGATGAGGACTTTGGGAAAGAAGCTTACAGGCTCCTTCCGGTCAATACCCCGCCTTACTATGGATGCCGCCAGGGTGCCAGCCTCTTATGTACTTTGGACGGACTGAGGATTAACACCGAAATGCAGGTGCTTGACAGCGAAGGTAACCCAATCCAGGGACTGTATGCAGCCGGCGACTGCAGCGGCGGATTTTTCGCCCACAATTATCCGGAATATATCGTTGGCGTAGCGGTCGGACGAACGCTCACGGAAGGATATCTGCTCGGTGCCGAATTTGCAAATTTATAATAAGCGTGCATTTCTGAAACAGGAAGGAGACGGTTTCCCGTCTCCTTCCCGCGATTCATATCTCTTATCTGACTTTCTCTTCACTTTTCTTTTTACAAGCCCAAAATTCACCAAACTGGTCTGTTTCTGGTATTCTTTTCTTTTTCTTTTTGCATACTGGCTCTTAAACGTCCTCTCAGCAAACGTTTTTCTTCTTCCTCCTCTTTTTCTTTTATCCAAAGCTCGTATTCATCATAAATTTTTTCTTTTTCATCATTCGTTAAAGAAATAATATAGCTCCCATATGATGTCTTTTCTTTACTCGCTTTCCATGCAATTGCATCCAGTTTTTGAGATTCTTTTAGCACATGGCAACACCTTCCCCTTTCTGCGTCACACGCTTTGTCATCTGATGCAGACCATACCTGAAAATACTGTCCATATATGCAGTGTCGCTGATTTTCAATTCTGAACGTTTAATCACCCTGTGTATACGAATTTCTGATCGCCTCTAATTCCACCTTATCCTTCTTTTTCGCATAATAGTATTCCAGCTGCACACGTGCATAACTACTTTGGAAATTAGAAAGTGCTTTAGCAGCGGCTTCCGCAATTTCAGAATCACTGTCCCCCAGCAGCATAACCAACGCGTTTTCTGAAGCAGTATCCCCTGCCAGTTTCCCAAGACCTTCGATTGCTGCCATGCGGATCGACCTGTCACTGTCATAGGCAAGCCTTCTCAGTTTTCCGGTCTTGCGATTCTTAGAATATCTGCTTATTTTATCAATTTTCCCCATATCCAGCTTATTCTCCGGTCGTTTCCGCATAAGCCGGAACTGGCTGCGGCTCCTGCAGTGTTTTCTCCAGGTTCCGGATTTCCCGCCGGATT